>NZ_JAWLCK010000123.1:6956-7356 GCF_041687175.1 Lutispora sp. | reverse complement strand
TACTTCTTCTTCATAGATGTATGGATTTTTTTCATCTACGTATATATCTCCTGTACCATTGTTGGAGTCGTATATTACATCATATGGATATGCGTTATAGTACAGCTTCAATACTAAACTACCGTCTGCTTTTATTGTTCCTGATGCTATTGCACTTTCATTATAATAGTCTAGGTAATAACCAGGATAATCCTTTTCTTCAGCATATACTTCTTCTCCTGTTGTACCAGTTAAAGTTAATGATTCTTTTAGACTGTAAGATTCGAAGTCTTCATTTTGTAGATAGTAGTTTATTGTATAACCAAACTGCTGGCTTTCATCTACCACATAGTATACATCTGCCACATTAGCGGCTGCATTTGCTGTTACTGTCAGGCTTGTAGGCTGTTCATCTGCTACC
>NZ_JAWLCK010000123.1:0-6856 GCF_041687175.1 Lutispora sp. | reverse complement strand
TGTTCCTGTTACCGGATTCGGATCTATTCCAGGCACTGGTTCTGTTGTTCCATCTATATAGTAGTTGATTGTGTAGCCAAACTGCTGGCTTTCATCTACCACATAGTATACATCTGCCACATTAGCGGCTGCATTTGCTGTTACTGTCAGGCTTGTAGGCTGTTCATCTGCTACCTTGTATCCGGTTGTTACTGCTGGATGTGCTATGTCTATCACTTCACCTACATGCCCTGTTCCTGTTACCGGATTCGGATCTATTCCAGGCACTGGTTCTGTTGTTCCATCTATATAGTAGTTGATTGTGTAGCCAAACTGCTGGCTTTCATCTACTTCATATTGACAATAGAGCTCATTCGGAAGTGGTTCTTTGTTATCAACAATAATGCTGTCGCCAGGGCTAAAACTATCTCCTGTTCCATCTTTTTTGGTGTTCCATTCTACAAATATATAACCTTTACGAATGAAAGTATCTCCAGGTATAACTATATGAGTCTCATTGTTCTTCAAAGATATAACAATAGATTCCTGACCGGAAGCACTTACGCCACCATTCCCATAATAAGTTAATTGTGTTCTTGGTGCTTTGTCTCCCCATTGAGCAACCAAGGTCATATTTCCTGTAATAAGGAGTTTATCATTTGGATAATAGATCTTTCCACTTTCTGACTCTTTCCATCCTACGAATACTTTATTTGCTGGTGGTGTAACATCTGTTGGAGGTAAAACAACTGCCGCTGCACCCAAATAGTAAGAATTTGTATCTATAACATTACCAATGCCACCATTTAGGTCATAAGTTACACTGTAGTTTTTAACATTCCATACTGGGAACAATTCTACATCGTTATAGATTGGCATATTAAAGTCAAATGGAACGAATACACCACTTACAAACCAATACCAACCTAAGAAATCATCTTCAGTTAAACCTGTTGGTATTTGCTTTTCTAATATACTTTCATCAACAGTATCTCCGTGATTTGCTGTATAAGTATTGGTTGGGCCATCTTCATCTTGTGTTTCATGGGCTATTATCTTATGAACTGGAGGAACCCATTTTGCATAAAGAATAAGGTTTCCAGCCGGCATTTTAGCATCTTCAAACTCAAAAGGTTCGCCTACTGTTGCCTCATTTGTATACCAACCTTTAAAAACATATCCGTCAGTGCTGCGAGTTGTAACATCAACTATATATCCGCTTAATGCTTTATCAGAAATATCTGCTTCATATGGTATATTCTTAATTGTAGTTTGACCTGTGGAGTCATTCTTGTGGAAAGTAATATCATATTTATTTCTTGTGTAGTAAATCTTAAATACATCATATTTTCCAGTTTCCGGATTGTGTTTAACTTTTTCTGAACCGTCACCTGGTTTCGATTTTACAGTAAACCCAGGAAAATTGACATAGTCTTCTGATGTTAATACCACTTCATAATCCCAACCATAATAATCATAAAACTCATACTTTTCATTTACTGGCGGATATCCAGATACATTTTCCAAGTATAATATGGTATACTTGTGATTACCCGCTACTCTTCCGTATACTGTAAGATTCTTATTTGGCATAGCAGGTGGTAATGTATATGATATATTGCCATACCTCTCAGTGTACCATGTATATTGTCGATAATCGTTAGCCACCTCATTCCACCAAGGCGAAGTATCTGCACCTTGTTTTATATTATTAAATGTTCGCAATATAGAATTATTATTACTTCTGAATTCAAGTGTATATCTATTACGATCATAGTACACATTCTTAATAGTTGAACCATCACCTTTTATGATGACGTTTTCAGCATTTGTCTTGGTTGAATTAAGATGGAACCCTGTATATATTTTGTTGTCAAATTCTGCACTTGTGCCAGTTGTTCCGGATTTTACAACAATTTCTTCATAAGTATATCCGTCATCATTGGCATTTTCCAACCAGTAAACAACCCTATATGGAGTATTCTTCTTTGCATCCCAAACGGCATATAGCTTAATATTGGATGTAACTGGCATATTAAGGTTATACTTTTGGCCATTAGGTTCTAACGACCAGTGCTTAAAATCATATCCAAGTTTTGTTGGAGTTTCGACAGTACCAATCAGAGATCCATGTATTATATATTTAGGTAATAAAGGAGTACCACCTTGAGTATCAAATGTTACTTTCCACCTATCTGCTAATACAGCATATAGTGTTATATCTTCTGTGATTTCTGCATCGAAATTAAATGGTTCATCCCCATCTTCTTCTGTTGACCAATGTGAAAATGCTTTGCCTTCCTCATTTACAACCAAAAGAACATCTGAAGCGTCGACTTTTCCATTGGGTTCTACTTCTTTTGTCGCTATTACATTACCATTATAGATAAAGTATACATAATATATATCATCATAGACTGCACGAACTTTTATAACAGCTGTTTCTGTAACTGTTTTGGGTTCATCGAAATCTATTGGTTCTGTTTCACCTTCAACAAACCAACCAATAAATTTTTTCCCTGCCTGTGCCTCTGGAGCTTCAGGTTCGACTAATACATCTCCATTAAGAATAATCTGTGTATCTACTAGGACACTACCATTATAAAACTCATATGTTGCTGTTGCAGTAGTTCCTACCAGATAAATTGAAAAGTGATTTGTGCTAAATCTGACTACTCCATTATTTACATTTGCAGGCATATTGGTAACTCTGATTCCATCTGTTGAATCATCGTCAACAGACATCATTCCAAATGCAGTAGATTTACCAAGTGTCATAGGTTCATTTTCTTTGCTCCCATCAGGTTCTACATGGTAAACCATAACTTCATCAGTTTCATTTGAAAACTCAATGCCGGAAAAGCTAACAGTTACTTCTCCGTTTGGTTGAATTTCGTTACCTTCTTTATCTTGTAAAGTGATATCAAATGCTAAGTACTCTTCTAATTCAACACCTTCATTTTCTCTAATCGCTTCCACATAATCTAGAGCTTCTGAATCAGACAATTGTTTTACCGAAAGAACTGTATCTTCTGGTATAACTCCAGCATCACCAGTTACTGTAATAGTAATACCACCAACTTCATAAGTCAGATTTACATTTCCGGCAACCTCTTCTACTTCCTCAACAACCTCATAATAAACTACTACCTTATTCATCTCTTCATCTTCGCTTATTACAAGGATTGTTGGTTGGTCGGCTACCACCTGATATCCTTCTATTTCCGGATGAGGGATTTCTATTGTTGCTCCCACTCCAGCAGAGCCAGTAATGGGATCTAAGCCTTCGATGGGTTCATCAGTTTCCTGAAGCAGATATAGGACTTCATAAGCCTTTTCGACTTTAGGCGGGATTTGATCTATCGGGTTGGTATCACCTCCTGTGTCCCCTTCATAAACTGCCTCAGTTACAGTAATTTGATCTCCCTCCAGAGCGGTATCATCATTCCCATTTGGCCCTCCTGGAGATGAGACCCTAACCTGGATCACCTCATTTTCATTCAGATTACTCGGATTACCTTCAGCATATGCAGCAATACCCATGTTGAAAACCATTAGCAAGACCATTAGAAACGCAATGGATCTTTTAAATTTTCCTTTCATCTTTTTCACCTCCTTTTCTTTGAGCTGAATTCGTAATTTACTTTATTTTCTATAAAAAGACAGGCACCAATGTTAATTAACAATGGTTAATCAACATTGTAGCTTGACATTTATAGCTTAAAATTTGGAACTTATATATAGCATTCATACTTTATTCTATATATATCCTATTTATGAAATTTTAATCACATAATGTATATTTTTCTTATATAGCCACTTCTTCTTTTTTCATTATTTGAACAAAGATTTTTGCTAAACTGGGATCGAATTGAGTACCTGCTTTACTCTCTATCTCTATCAAGGCTTGTTCATGTGTAAGTTTGCTCTTATATGGTCTGTCATTTACCATAGCATCATACGCGTCAGCAATAGCAAATATTCTGGCTGTCAAAGGTATTTCATCATTCTTAAGAAGTCCCGGATAACCTTTGCCATCCCATCTCTCATGATGAACCAGTATTAGTTCATCTATTGCCAGCGTATCTCTTGATGCTCCTATAATGTGATATCCTATCTCACTGTGTCGTCTTACCTTTTCCCATTCATCGTTGCTCAAAGCGTCCTTTTTCTGAAGTATATGGGATGGAACACCTATTTTCCCTATATCGTGAAACTCGCATAAAAGCTCTAATTCCTCTTTCTCATTATCTGCTAAGCCAATTTCGTCTGCTAACATAAGGCTTAAGGATTTAAGCCTTTCATAATGAGCCTTAGTTTCAAATGATATTTCCTCCAGTTTTTCCTTAAGATATTTGATCATGGATAACTTCGCATCTTTACTTTCATTCAGCTTGCTGAAATACATCCGGTTCTCAGCCTTCCTATAGACTTCATTTATGTCTTCTTCTTCTCTTGTTTTTGTGGCTACACCAAAGCTGATGCTTATCTTAATAAAATCCAGAGGATTCAGTTTGCATTGTTGCTTTATTCTTTTTACTATGTTTAATGCTGTTTGCTCTTGGGTATGAGGCAACAGCACCACAAATTCGTCTCCTCCTATTCTGCTGATTATATCTTCTTTCCTGAAAGCTTTTTTCATCAGCTCTGCTACCCTTCTCAGTGCTTTATCACCCATTTCATGCCCAAATGCATCATTTATAAGCTTGAGTCCGTTCATGTCTCCCATTATTACACTTATGGGCAACTGCCTTGGGCTGTCCAACCTGTAAAGCTCTGCTTCAAAAAAATCTCTGTTATAAAGACCAGTAAGTTTATCCTTGTATCCATAACAGCCTTGCTTGTTATAAAAATCAAAGATTATTCCGTTTATTGTGTTGAAATCATCTGATGTGTTTAACTTCTTGATTCTTGAAATGTCATTATAAAATAGAATGAGATAATTTCTATCATCGCTGAAAATATTGATAGAATATATCCTATGAAGCTGATTTATATATTTCTCAAATTTTCTTCTTGTATTTGGTATCATATTGTAGTAGACATCTTTGTCATTAAAAACATCGTTCCCATATTCCAAAACTATTTCTGATATCCTTCTGCCAAGTATATATTCAGTTTTTATACCTGTTATGCTCTGAAAATTATCACTGACACTTACTAATAAATAATCAACGAAGTGATCGTTATTATCGAATATAGGTTTAAATCTGAGAAAAAAATCATATTTTGAAGGATACTCCATCATACTCTCACTCCCAAAAGTAATTTTTGTACGGGCTGCTAATGATTAATATATCATCCATGAATTTCATTTAATGTTTACTTGAATTACATAAGAATTTTTTTACAATTATTTTTCTGTTACACTTCTATTACATTTCAATTACAAAAAAAAGCATAAAAAAAAGCCCTGTTTCCAGGGCATTAAATTATACTTCTATCAGAGGATAGAGGCAAAAACTTAATACTTATATCATTGGAATATGTTTTTGCTATTCTTTGATAATAATTTCTTATTCTATCCTCAATTTTACCTAAACCATCTCTTTTAGCATTAGTTAACATCACAATTATCTGAGTATCATTCCAGGAAGTAAAAACATCACCTTTTCTTAATGATTTTTCCAGGACTTCTAGCATAGTCCTAGAAATTTTGCTTAATTCATCATGTTTGCATTTATCTTTATTATCTGATTTAAGAGTTATAAGACTCATATAACCTATATTTTCATCTCTGATACTTCTTCTTTTCTCAACATTATACAAGAATTTGAAGTAATCCAAATCGCAAAACAAAGCCCCTTCCATTGGTCCTTCTTCAAGTTTATTTTTTATATTACTTATATCAGTCTCCCCTTGTTCATCATAATATCTCCGTATTTTCCTATATATTTCTTTAAGACCAAGAGAAGATTTGATACCCATTTCTTTACTCAACATTGAAGATATATACTCATAATGGCTCATGGCACTTTTTATTTGACCTAACTTAAGCATTGTTTCCATCAAACATATATGAATGCTTTCTTCGTAAGGTTCAATTATAATTGCTTTTTCGCATAACTCAATAATTCTATTATACTCATCCTTTTTCTTATATAATTCAATCAATTTAAGCAATGTTTTTATGTATAATCGTCTATAGTGATTCCTGATGGGAACCAGCCACACCTCGTAGGAGTTTTCTGAAAGATACGGACCATTGTAAAGGACTAAAGCCTTTCTATATAACTTTATTGCTTCGTCAACGTCTTCAGTTTCTTTTTCCTCGGCCTTTTTAATAAATTCTTCAAACTCAACAATATCCAGAGCTGTGTACTCTCCAACTTCAAAACAGTAGTAACCATTTGCAAAGGTTATATTAAAATACTTAGAAACATCAGCATCTTTTGGAAGAAATTTTTTAATCAATTGTCTGAGCCTGAAAATCTGGGTGCGCAGCATGTTTTTAGGATCAATTGAATCCTGATCCTGCCATAAATTATCGATTATTACTTCAGGGAGAAGCTTCCTATTCCTGAAAGTAAGAAAGTACTGGAGCAGCTTATATAGCTTATAAGACCTTTTGGATTCCTTTAATAGGGATTCATCCCCAAAATAGATATCAAAATCTCCTAATGTTTTTATATGCAAATTCATGCACATTTCCCCCCATTGCCATTTACCAAAAAGAAAATATAATATAGCTATTATAACCTATTATACCACGTTAAGGAAAAAAATGAATTTTTTCATTAGCAAAATTACCTTATAATTTTACATATTTGCTATTAATAGTAAATATTGCGACATAATAGCCTAAAATATTTCTTATTTAATTATAACATAATACTGTTACTGTATACATTAACTGGAATAAAATGTTGATTCTTGG
>NZ_JAWLCK010000122.1:0-7703 GCF_041687175.1 Lutispora sp. | reverse complement strand
TTGAGGAAAAAGATTTAGAAAAAAGAGTCAACCCAAAACTCACATTGGAAGATGCCAAATCTGTTATAGTATGCCTTTTTCCCTACTACTCAGGTACTGTAGAATATGCAAACTTATCAAAGTATACGTATAGTATAGATTATCACAGAATAATAATGAAGAAATTGGAGACTATAGCTGATTTCTTGAAATCAAATATAGAAGGTTTTCATCATAAGGCCTTTGTAGATAATGGACCTCTCAGCGACAGATATGTGGCTTATAGAGCAGGACTAGGCTTCTTCGGAATAAACAGCCACTTGATAACAGACAGATATGGCTCCTATGTATTTATTGGATACATTATAAACAACTACCCCTTTGAGCCTGATAAACCACAAGATAGAACCTGTTACCAATGCTTTGATTGTGTGAGAAAATGTCCCGGTCAATGCATACTTGGAGACTTCACCATAAATCCTTTGCGATGCAAATCTTATATTACCCAGAAAAAAAAGGATCTGACTGAGGAGGATATTAAAATATTAAAGAAGCATAATCTCATATGGGGCTGTGATGTCTGCCAGGACGTTTGTCCTCATAATAAGAATGTGCAAGAGACAATTATTGAAGAGTTCCGTAAAAACCTTATATATAACATCGATTGCGAAGAACTAAAACAAATTTCAAACAGGGAATTTATAAGAAGATATGGAGATAGAGCCTTCAGCTGGAGAGGAAAAGGGATATTGATAAGAAATCATGAGTTGATACATGAATAGATAACCTTAGGCTCATTGATCCTAAGGTTATCTAATTGCTAAAAACTATCTAAGAGTATAACTTGGTATCTAACCACTACTCGAATGCTTTAAACATTTCTTTTTTTACACCGCATATGGGGCATGCATCAGGAGCATTATCTGTCACTGTATGACCACAAACAGCACAAATGTATACTGGACCTAATTCCATATCCTTGCCTTGTTTTGCAGCTTCCTGAGCTTTCTGAAAAAGCTTCACATGTATTTTTTCTGCCTCTAAGGCATAATGAAAGGCTTTCTCTGCCCCTTTTTCTTCTTGGTATCTGGCTGTCTCCAGATATACGGGATACATTTGTTCTACTTCGTGTAGCTCTCCACCAATAGCACCCTCAAGGTTATCTGCTGTTTTACCTGCACCAAATACGCCGCCTGCAGTTACACTGTAATCTCCAACCCTTTCTTTTAACACCCTGAAATGATTATCCGCATGAGCCCATTCAGCATAGGCTATAGCTCGAAATAGTCTTCCTATATTGGGCATATTTTCTTTGTCTGCTATATCTCCCCATATCAGATATCTCATATGGGCCATGCTCTCTCCTCCATAAGCAGAACGCAAAAAATCCGCAGTCATGTCGTTATTTACTGCCATTAATTATCTTCCTTTCCATTCAATTTTTACATAGTATGGCTTAATTAATGGCAAATAATACAATTAAAGTACTTTACTCAGAAATTCTTTTGTCCTTGCATTTTGGGGATTGTTGAAGACCTCCCGAGGTGTTCCTTCTTCCAGTATAAGTCCATCATCCATGAACATAACTCTTGTGCCTACCTCCTTGGCAAAGCCCATCTCATGGGTTACCACCACCATGGTCATACCATCTTTTGCAAGTTTTTTCATAACCTCCAAAACCTCACCTACCATTTCAGGATCAAGGGCAGAAGTAGGTTCATCGAAAAGCATGACCTCTGGCGACATGGCCAATGCCCTGACTATGGCTATTCTCTGCTTTTGGCCTCCAGATAGTTGATTAGGATAGCTATCGGCCTTATCTTCCAAACCGACTCTTTTCAATAATTCATAAGCTTTTTCCTTAGCCTCTTCCTCACTTTTCTTTTTAAGTTTAGTTGGAGCTAAAATAATGTTTTCCAATATAGTTATATGGGGAAAAAGGTTAAACTGCTGAAAGACCATACCCATTTTTTGCCTCTGTTTGTCTACATTGCACTTTTTATCGTTTAGTTTTACACCTTCAAATATTACTTCTCCCTGGTCTGGCTCTTCCAGCATATTGAGACATCTGAGGAATGTGCTCTTACCCGAGCCGCTGGGACCAATAATGACGACTATTTCTCCCTTTTCGATATCAGTATTTATACCCTTTAAAACATCCAGTTTCCCAAATCTTTTATGGAGATTAGATACCTTAATCACTTGCGCTCATCCTCCTTTCAAGGAAACCGACAAACTTAGAAGCTGCAAATGTTATACAGAAATATATTGATGCAGCTATCAGGAGGGGTTCAAATCCTTTTGCAGTAGCTCCCCTGACTACATCTCCGGCCTTTGTAAGCTCCATTATTCCTATAACAGATACAATAGAGGTTTCCTTAATAAGAGTAACAAATTCATTTCCAAGAGCCGGCAGTATATTCTTGAATGCCTGAGGTATTATAACATATCTCATAGCCATAGATTTGCTGAGACCCAAGGATCTGGCTGCTTCCATCTGTCCTTTGTTTATTGATTGTATACCTGCCCTGATTATTTCAGCCACATATGCTCCGCTGTTTATAGCCACAGCTGCTGCCCCTGTCATGAAATCTGAAGAATCATAGCCGATAAGCTTAGACAGAACAGGTATTTCCGGGAAACTTATATATTGTGATATGCCAAAATACAGTATCATTATTTGAATCAAAATAGGCGTACCTCTGATAACCTCTATATATGTTACAGCAATATATTTAAGCAGCTTATTATTGGATAGTCTGAATAATGCAAATATCAATCCTAAAACAATACCGAAGGTAATTGCAATGCATGTAAGCAAGATTGTATTCTTTGCACCATTTATATAATACCAACCGTATTTGTTTAAAAATATAAAGTCCAACCTGCTTCCCCCTAAATAATTGACCAATATTTTCGTAAAATTATAATTATTCAATAATATTGTGTAAATTTATTCATCATTTTCAAAATTTTTATTCAGCTGTTTCTGAAGAAAGCTTAATTGCATCAGCTACAAACTCATCAATTTTGCCTTCGTCCATCAATCTTTTCAATGTTTTGTTCACCTGTTCAAGGAGCTCAGTATTTCCTTTCTTTACTGCTGCAGCTGCTCCTCCAACCTCATCTGTTACATATACATCGCTTATTATCAGGTCAGGATTTTCTTCAACATATGCCTTAGCAACCGGCAACTCAACAATAACAGCGTCACATTTTTTAGCCTTCAAATCAAGTATCAGATCTCCTACCTTTGTAAGAGTTTTCACCTGAGCTCCCTTTAATTGTTCTGCAGCTATCTTTTCCTGTGATGTTCCCTGCTGTACTGATACCTTTACGCCGTCAAAATCATCTACAGTTTTGTATTTATCCTTGTCTTCCAGTCTGATAACTACTCCTTGCTCTGCTTTATAATATATCTCAGTAAAATCAGCGTTCTTCTTCTTTTCTTCATCCGGTGTCATACCTGCCAAAACCAAGTCTATCTTACCTGCCTCAAGAGCTCCCAGCAAAGATGAAAAATTCATATCCTTTATTTCAAGCTCTTTTCCCATATCCTTGGCAATTTCTTTTGCAATCTCAATATCAAATCCCACAATCTTATCCTCACCGTCTTGCATTATATGCCATTCGTATGGTGGATAATCTGCGCTTGTACCTACCACAAGCTTGTCTGTTTCTGTTTTCTTGGCGCACCCCGCAAATGATAAAGCCAAAACTCCTGCTAAAAATAACAGCAATGATTTTTTCAACATCTTTTTCAACTTTTCTTCCCCCTATATAAATAATAATAGATTGATAATTAATTATTATACGCGCACTCGTATTATTATGCAAGTATTTTGTATAAAATATCATAAAAAATATCCTAAGGTTCATTAGTGAACCTTAGGATATTTTTTGCTTAAAACTTGCAAACATTATTTATGTAGATCCTATTTCTACTCGAATGCCTTAAACATTTCCTTCTTTACTCCGCATATGGGACATACATCAGGAGCGTTATCCGTTACTGTATGACCACATACAGGACAAATGTATACCGGGCCTAATTCCATATCCTTGCCCTGTTTTGCTGCTTCTTGAGCTTTCTTGAAAAGCTCAGCATGAATTTTTTCTGCTTCAAGGGCATAATGGAAGGCCTTCTCTGCATCCTTCTCATTCTGGAATCTGGCAGCTTCCAAATATACAGGATACATTTGCTCTACTTCATGCAATTCTCCACCAATTGCACCTTCAAGGTTATCTGCTGTTTTACCTACACCAAATGCGGCGCCGGCAGTTACACTGTAAGCTCCAACCCTTTCTTTTAAAGCTTTAAAATGATTGTCTGCATGAGCCCATTCAGCATAGGCTATGGCTCTAAAGAGTCTTCCAATATTGGGCATATTCTCTTTATCAGCTATATCTCCCCATATCAGGTACCTCATATGAGCCATGCTCTCTCCACCATAAGCAGAGCGCAAGAAATCAGCAGTCATATCATTTTTTACTGACATTTATTATCCTCCTTTCCAAACTATTCTTACATAGTATGGCTTTAGTAATGGAAAATAATACATGTTATTACAATATATATTACTTTATTTATCCATTGTATGTCAATTAAATTTGGAATTAGGATATTGACCCGCCTAAATTTAAAGCTGCTCTGAACATCATAAATATCTTAATATAATCTTCCGATTCTATTCTTATAGTCTTTTCGTCAACTCTCACAGCCTCAGGCAAAAGCATTGCACATTCTGCCATCACTTCTCTGTTAAATTCAATGTCCATGGTTATCTTGCCTTCGTATTTCAGAACTGGTTTCTTATCTCTATTTCTGATGGCTTCTGCCAATCTTGTTCTGTAAAGATCCCTGACTGTCTCTTTTGAAAAGTTATGTGCACTGTATCTTGAAATTGCCCTTTTGACAATTATTGTTTCCAAATCTCCTATTTCTTCTCTAGCCTGGGCTGCCAGCAAATCATCTCCCGATATGGCAAGGATAGGAACCCCGAAGTATCCTGCCACACCTGCATTAATGCCGCATTCTCCCATTTTCTTTCCGTTTATTGTTACATTAGCTATGGATTTACCTGAATACGTGTGATTAAATACTCCATTTATTGTGCCTGCTCTTGTATGATATCCGACAAATATGACTCCATCAAAGGTATCGTCAATTCCTTCCATCATACTCAAAGGTTTTGGACCTCCGCTGATCAATTGAGCTCTTGGATCCAACTCTTCAATCAGCAAATTATCCATATTGCTGTGAGAATCATTCACTACTACTTCAGTTGCCCCATTGTTGAAAGCTTCTTCTATGACCCAGTTTGCTTCCTGAGTCATAAGCCTTCTGGTACGGTTATATTCACTTGATTCATGTGATACATGGGAGGAAGATACCAATCCCCATATTCCTTCCATATCCACAGATATAAATATTTTCAATTGTCCTTTCTCCTTTCCTAAAACCTGAAAATCCCCTCAAATGATCATGTCAAAATCTGTCAGGATTTAGGTTCTAAAATATATGCTATTCCTGACCACGCTTTTTCAAACTCTGCAAGCTTATATTCTCTCCTTACTGTTTCATGATTGAGAGCAGCAGGGTCGTTGACAATAACATATTCCTCTCCATTTATAATAGTAAAACCTCTGACAACTATCAAATGCCCTGATGGATATGCCTGGGGAGCACCTATTAAATCATCCTTTTCTTTGGTTCTTATTGATACAACAACAGGCATAGCCTTGGCTATCATGCTTTTAATACCTGCTGATGACGGATATCTTTCAACATAGGCCTCAAATCCCTTGGAACCTGCATAAGCCACATTATATGACCAGTTGCCGTATATATTGGCTCCACTGTCATATACTCCTTCAGCTACCTCTTCGGTAGGCAAATTGACTCCATAGTATTCCATTACCATGGATAAAGAGGTAGGGCTGCATATTATGTTGCCTATTTTAGGAATAACCATCTGTGATCTTTCAGGCACTTCCAAGTCCCTCAACCATTTTTCATCTTCGCTGATTATCGAATCATCACCATCTGACAGCTTTAATGCTGCTGATATGGCTGATAACTTTGGGCTTGATGTATCCATGGAATTTCTTCTCATTATAACCTTATATTTAAGTCCATCTGCTGCCTTTCCGCCCAGAATAATTATGGTATCGATATCCATAAGCGCAATATGGTCTTTCTGATCCTTGACGCTAGCCCTCTTTTCCGAGGACCATTTGCCGTAGGAAAACCACATAGACCATTCAGCCTCTCTCCTGACTTGAAAAAAAACCTCTACTTCTGTTCCTTCAGGAGTTTCCGCATTCCAGGCTCCTACCAGGTTGGTGAAATAACTTGTACTTATTTCAGGTGATGTATAAATACCATTTAAAATACTATCTTCCAGTTCCAGCTGAGCTTTGCTGTTCAATCTCACTCCATTGCATATACCTGATGTAAAATCCAATCCTTTATGCCTTAACAATGTCACACCCCCAATGCAAATATTTAATCTCAATTTAATTCTCCAGCATTTTTCTGTACTCTTCCAATTCCCTGTCATTGCCCAATACAAAATGCTCCGGCTCTATCTCTACCCATTTTGGCTTATCAGTGGTATAGTCATGACAGCTTGGGTCATAGACTTCAAGAATCTTATTCTTCTCACGCCTTGGATCCGGCAATGGTATAGCAGAAAGCAGGGATCGGGTATAGGGATGCAAAGGATTATTGAAAAGTTTTTCAGTTTCTGCCAGCTCTACTATTTTTCCTTTATGGATTACAGCCAGCCTGTCAGTTATGAATCTTACAACTGATAAGTCGTGAGCTATAAATAAGTATGTGAGCCCCTTGTCTTTCTGGAGCTCAGACAGTAGGTTCAATACCTGAGCGCGAATAGAAACATCCAGTGCAGATATAGGCTCATCAGCTATTATTAGCTCCGGCTCCATAACCAAAGTTCTGGCAATTCCTATTCTCTGCCTTTGTCCGCCTGAGAACTCGTGGGGGAAGCGGCTTAAAAACTCCGGCAGCAATCCTACATCCAATAAGGCTTTTTCAACCTTTGCCTTTCTTTCCTCTTCGTTTTTATAGTTTTTAATATTATATAAGCCTTCAGATACTATATAATCAACTTTTGCCCTTTCATTAAGGGAAGCCATAGGATCCTGGAATATCATCTGGATTTTTCTTGTAAGCTCTTTGTCCAGTTCCTTGTCTATCTTTCCGTTTATCTTCTTCCCCTTGAATATTATTTCGCCCTCTGTTGTTTCATTCAGACGTATTATAGCCCTTCCAATAGTTGTCTTACCTGAGCCTGACTCCCCAACTAATCCGAAGGTTTCCCCTTTATAGATAAAGAAGCTCACATTATCAACTGCTCTGAATCTATTCTTTTTACTCTTTCCGAATTCAACTGATAAATTTTTTACTTCTAACAGGATTTCTCTTTCCTTATCATTCATCTTTGTTCAACCCCCATTGCTTTCGAAGTATTGCAATAGATTCAGGCGGTTCTACTTTGGGTGCCCTCGGATCCAGCAGCCAGGTTTTTGCCTTATGTGTAGGGCTTACTGTAAAATATGGCGGTTTTTCTACAAAATCTATTTTCAAAGCCTTTGGATTACGAGGTGCAAATGCATCTCCCTTTATATCATAAAACAAGTTTGGTGGTGTGCCCTTTATAGAGTGAAGGGGTTTGCCCTTTATACCCAACTGGGGCAAT
>NZ_JAWLCK010000121.1:0-7720 GCF_041687175.1 Lutispora sp. | reverse complement strand
GAAGATATTTTGTGAGATCAAGCTATAGAACTACCTGTGACCTTTAGGTTATCAAAGCGAGCTCTTATATCTAAAGCACATATCTCATATGGGCGCTTTTAGCGTCCTTTAGTGGTTTCAAAAATAAAAAATCCCGCCGTGTAAATTAGTGTTCTAACAAAAGACCCAGAAGGAATACCCGAAACCAGAGACTAGCAACTAGGGACTAGAGACTAGTTAAAGTATATTTTTGGAATTTTTTTTATATTTGAAATATGGAAATAACTTGATACTTGTGCTAAAATGAAAAATAAGTACAATCACTTTTATCTAATTGTAGAATCTTTGGGGGAATTATAATGGACTTTATTAATAGTCAATACAAAACTGTTGAATTATTAAAAGAGGACAAGTATGGTTGTGAGTATATTGTTAAAGACCTATATAAGGATAATATGCTCAAAAGACTTAGAGTTATTGATTGCATTCCTGAAACCAAAGATTTTATTGAGTATATGAAAGCAAACTATTACGACTATCAGAATATTATCCACCCCAACATTACTGAGTTTAATTATTTCAATAGAATAAGAGTTATCAATGCTAGACCCATTGTATCAAATAAATTTTATTATACATACGAACACTATAATAGTGTAAACCTTTTTAGCTATGTTAAAGGCAAAAATTTTGATCAGCTTTTGGAAATAACAAGGCAGCTATGTGCTGCTTTTAAGTATATTCATCTTAGAGGAATGCTCTTTTGCAATATTAATAGCAACAGACTGCATGTAGTGGAAAATGATAGCGATAAAGTTCAAGTAAAAGTAGCTGCTTTACCATATAAGAAACCAGTACATGAAAACTTATTGATTGATGACGATAATATATACTTTAAAGCTCCAGAAGTCATCCAATTCTCAAAGTATACAAAACAAAGCGATGTATATATGCTGGGTGTCATTCTTTTTCATATTTTTATAGATGCACCTGTGGAAGGTTTGATTTTTAAAGATCGGGTAGACAAGGTTCTGTATGAACCTCAATCAAAACTAGGCAAAATTGTGAAGATAGTTGAAAAATGTACTGCTATAGATATGATAGATAGATATAAATCAGTGGATGAAGTTATCTATGATATAAATAAAAGCTTTAATAAGCAGCTTAATATTGTAGATAAAAAATATATTGAAACCTTTCCCTTGTACCCTACAAGCCTTGTAGCAAGAGAAAATTATATGAGATATATAACCGAATGTATACATAAAAGCTTTATTGAAAACAGTGAATTGAAAACTGTAGTGGTAACAGGAAGTCCCGGTACAGGCAAAGGGGCCTTTTTATATGCACTTGAAAACAGGATATTCCAAGAGGATGAGGATGTCATATATTTAAGACTTAAGCAGATCTCTTATCAAAAGTATTATGTTATCACTGAGATTATAAAAAGGCTGGTAAAGTATGTAAGCAAAGAGCTTATAGAAAAATATAAAGATGGCTTATCTTATATAATACCTGAAATCATACAAAATGATATTGTTATACCTTTTTTTGCAGAAGATGAGGAAAAGGAAAAGCATAAACTTGTGTACAGATTGGGAAATTTCATACTTGAAGCATCTTTAAGGCAACCTTTTGTATTTATGATAAAGGGATTTGAATACACTGACGAAGCTTCTAAAGATGTTTTCTATTATATCGCTAGAAATCAGGGTAGGAGCAAACTATTTTATGTAATATCTTTTGACAATGATGTCATGAAAGAAGAAATAACAAATCACATAAGGCAATTGGCTGGCAACGATAGCGTCTCAGAAATAAAACTGTCTAATCTTAATATTCATGAGACCGCAGATTTGATAAGAATACTATTAGGGATAGAGGATGTTCCTATTGATTTTATTGCTCAAATATATAAGGAGACTGACGGAAATCCTTATATGGTTTATGAGACTATGTATTCTCTTTATGTGGACAAGTATATATTTGTAAACGATAAGGGAAATTGGGTTTTTGACAATGTGGATATGTCAAAGCTGAATTTGGATATAAGTGCTGATGAAATGCTACAAAATAAAATCAATAAACTTGAACCCTTAAAAAGAAAAATTTTGGATATAATATCCATATTTGGTTCTGCAGTTTCCCTTGATGTACTTGAAAATATGATGGATATGAAGTTTGAGGAAATATCTCTGCTTGTGGAAAGTTTGATTTCAGCTAATATTCTTTCAAAAAAGATGGATGATTGGGGTATTTCTGTTGATTTTAATTCAATGACTCTTAAGAAAAACACCTATTTAGGCTTGGATGAATTAACAAGATATCAGTATCATGATAAAGCTTCCAGAATATTAGAAGATAAGTTCTCTAAAGAAAATAGAGAGAATAAGGATGAGCTCATATACCATATGACAAAGAGCGGCAGATGTGATGAGGCAGTAGATTATCTTATTATATCAGCTGAAAAAGCAGCAAAAAAAGGTCTGATTAAACAAGCTATACAATTTTTAGAGGAAGGTTATGGATATTTCTCTGATAATAATATTTGTGCTAAGAAAATAGAAATATGCCTTAAGCTGGGAGACTTATATTATAAAATAAATGAGCTGGACAAGTGCTTAGAGTATTATAGCTCTGCTCAGCATAATGCTGAGAAAAATGAGGATGCTATACTCCTGGCTGATTCTCATATCAAGATGGTGAGATTGTTCTATAGTTTGAACAATGTGAAGTCCTGTCTGAAGCATTCAGCTATGGCTAAAAGAATTATAAAAAGAATAGGCTATAAAAAAGGAATGCTTGATTTGATATTGGCTCTGAGTGAGCTTATGATATACAGACGCAAATATAATTCTCAAATAAAAATTATTGAAAAGGTTCTTAATGACCTTGATGAAAATCAAAAATATTATCGGGTTATGTTTAAAAGCATATATGGCAGAGTACTTGCGAAAATAGGACGTTTTGATGAAGCATTAAGATATTTAGAGGAAAGCGTTGAAATCCTTGATAGCTTGGAAGAATATGAGGGACTTATACCTGCCATAAATGCTATTGGTATTATTTACAGCAATTATTATTATGATATAGAAAAAGCTACAGAATACTTTGAGAAGAATCTGTATATATGTCAAAGGACTAATAATCTGTCTTTTATGTCTTATAGTTATAATAACCTGGCAGAAATGTATAGGGAAAAGGACAAGTTTAGTGAGAGCCTGGAGTACTACAATAAAGCTTTAGAAATCATAGATAAAATTCATAACAAATACCTAGAAACCATGATATATATGAATCAATCCTTAGTAAATATGGAGCTGGAAAATTATAAAAAATCGCTAAAATGTATGGATAAAGCACAAACCATAATAAACGAATCTAAGGATTTGGGTGAAGCAATACAATACTATTATATATATAAGGCTATGTTTAATTACAATATAGGTTATTTTGAAAAGGCTATAGATTATGCACAAAAATCTGTTGATATGTGTATAAGTTGGGGTGCAGAAGCAGACCCTGAGGCTTTCTGTATTATTAGGTTGTGTAAAGCACAACTTTATAGAGATTTGGATTTTGAGAGTTTTATGGATTTTACAAAGGAACTTTTCGATAATAGGAAGTACAAGCTTGGAAGACGAGCCTGCCATAGCTTTGCTGAGCTGTTGATAGAGGAAGGCAGGATCGAGGAAGCAAATATGTTTCTTAGTTTATCGGAGAAGTACTCATCAAATATCAGCACTAAACATCTGGAGATCCAGCATGAGTATCTCTCGGCTATTGCATGTGTGGAAGATGAAGGAAAACATAAACTTAGAACTATGGCTAGTTCAGATAAAACCATAGAAAGCAATGAGATAAAATGGAAGTTGTATAAGTCTTTAGGGTGGGAGTTGTATAATCAAGGCCAATACCATGAAGCCTTAAAAAATTTTATTACCTCCATGAATGCATTAAGGATGCTTGTTGAAGGAGTGCCAGATGAGCATAAGGTAAAATTCTTGCTTTCTCATAAAAGATATACTGTTAAAGAAGGCATGCTGAGCATTGCCCAGAAAATTACCGGTAAAAATGTACTACACGGTTCTTCACTATTAGATGGAGAGATTAAGGATATGAAGAAAAGGATGGCAGAGTACTTTGATTATAAAAAGTTTAAGGATATAGTTCAGAAAGACAACATTAGCTTTATAAAAAAGAATGTTGATTTCGACAAAGGTATAATAGGAGGATTCTGGTTAGATTTTCTTGCTAGAATTAACAACTTGGGTCAGAACACGGAAGATAATATTGACATTTTTATAAAGATGCTTATGGAATTGACCCAGGCAAAAAATGCATTTTTGGCTGTTATTGATGAAGAAAACGATATAAAAATGCTATCAGCTCAGATTAATAGCGAAAACACTGCTTTCTATAAGTATATAATGGAGCAGGCAAGACAAAAAAATGATAGTATAATCATTACCGATGTATTTGATTATAAGAACAAGACCAAAGACAGCATTATACCTAAAGATATCTGTGCAGTGTTTTGCATACCTGTAGCTTGGTCCAACCATGGGCAGAATTTATTTGAAGACAGGAGAAAACATAAAGAAACAAACAAAATCAGTGGATATATCTATTTAGATACGGATACTATAATAAATAACTTTACACAAGAGACATGGAAATTATGTGAAGCAATATCTAAGATTTTACATTTGCTAATAGACAATTATAATCTGAAGAAGATTTCCGGCGTAGATAAGCTAACGAATCTCTATACTCGTAAGTATTTTGAATTAGTGCTTCAAAATGAGATTTATTTAAATTCTACAATTGAAGGGGAGTTCTCCTTGATTATGATGGACATAGATAAATTTAAGCAGGTGAATGATCGCTTTGGCCATCAAAGGGGAGATGAAGTACTTCAAAAAGTAGCAGAAATTGTTATGGATAGTGTGAGAAAGAGTGATATCTGCGCCAGGTATGGAGGAGAGGAATTTATAATACTCCTTCCCAGGACAGGTTCTGATGGTGCCTATAGTCTGGGAGAGAAAATAAGGCAGAGAGTAGAAAAAGCTAAGCTTTTAGGATATCATAATCCCGTTACAATAAGCTTGGGAATAGCAACATACCCCATTCATAGCTCCTGGATGAGAGATTTGATAGACAAGGCGGATCAGGCTCTTTATCATTCCAAAGAAAACGGCAGGAACAGGACAACAGTATTCGACATAAATATGATAAGGACTGTAAAAAGAGTGGATAAGCTGGCCGGCATAATATCAGGAAACATGGTTGAGGACCAAAGAAATGTTGAAACCATGATAGAAATTCTGGAATTGCAGAGAAAATATAATGTAACTTTGGAAGAGAGATTGGATGAATTCCTGTTCAAAGCAATAGAAATATCAGAAGCAGATATAGGATATATATTCATATTGGATGATAATAAAAAGATTGTAAAAGAGATATTAAGAAAAAATATTACTAAGAAGAATGTAGATAATATATCTTATAATGATCAAGCTTTGCAAAATGCTATTGAATCAATGAGTGGAGGGTATTTTATTGATTGGACAGGAAATGCTCCTATGGACCCGGTTACTGGCTTGCCTAATTGGCAGTCCAAAATGGTAGTACCTTTCATATACGGAGATAAAATTTATGCGGTGCTCTATCTATCCGTAGAACTAAGAAATAAAGAGTTTGATGCAAACATTTATAATTTTATTACCAGGCTTTGTGAGATAATTACCCCTATGTTTTGCATAGATAAGAAATAGGTGATTTTATGTTGGCTGATGAGAGAAGAGAAGAAATACTCAGCATATTGAGTGACAGGTCTGCTCCTATAACAGGAACAGACCTGTCTAAGAAAACTGGAGTTAGCAGGCAGGTTATAGTCCAAGACATAGCAATATTGAGAGCAAAAGGACTAAACATAATTGCAACTCCACAGGGTTACTTGCTGATAAAGGATGGAATTAGTAGGATGAGCAAGGTTATTGCTTGCTGTCATGACAAAAAGGGTATGAGAAAAGAGTTAGAAATAATAGTTGACAACGGTGGGAAGGTCATTGATGTTACTGTAGAACACTCTCTTTATGGTGAGATAAAAGCAATGCTTATGCTGGAATCAAGGCTTGATATAGATAGTTTTATGAAGCATTATGAGGATTCTGATACAAAACCCCTGTCAATGCTAACCGGAGGAGTACATTTACACACTATAGAAGTACCTGATGAAACATCTTACAATCATATTATCAATGATTTAGAAAAACATGGGTATTTAATAAACAACAATAGTGAGTAATCGGACAATTTGGATACTTTAATAAGCAGATTATCGAAACTTGTACAAATTTAGGTACTTGAATATTAGAAGATAATCTGTTTTTATAAAAAGAAAACTTATATGAACAGATTATCGAAAGTTGGACGAATTTGGGTACTTGAATATTAGCAGATAATCTATTTTTATGGAAAGAAAACTTATATGAACATATTATCGAAAGTTGGACGAATTTGGGTACTTGATTATTAGAAGATAATCTGTTTTTACAAAAAGAAAACTTTAATATACAGGTTATCGAAAGTTGGACAAATTTAGATACTTGATTATTAGAAGATAATCTGTTTTTACAAAAAGAAAACTTTAATATACAGGTTATCGAAAGTTGGACAAATTTAGATACTTGATTATTAGAAGATAATCTGTTATATTTTTTGAAAGGGTGACATGACAGCTGTAAATACATTAAGGAGGAAGAAATGTGAAAAACTTTTCATTAAAAAAATATCTTATAGATACATTGGGGTCCATGGCTTTAGGGCTTTTTTCATCTTTGATAGTTGGACTTATACTTGATCAGATTGGAAAAATTCTTGGAATAGGTATACTTGTGGACTTAGGTAGAGTAGCGAAATTTCTTATGGGACCAGCCATAGGTATTGCAGTAGCATATGGCAGTAAAGCTCCTGCTTTAGTTGTGTTTTCATCAGCAGTTACAGGTGCTTTTGGTGCAGGCACTGTGTTTTTGAATGCGGCAACAAATCAATATGGCATTACTGTAGGAGAACCTATGGGGGCCTTTATAGCTGCTCTTGCTGGTGTTGAAGCAGGAAAATTAATAGCAGGTAAAACCAAAGTGGATATAGTGTTGGTTCCATCTACTGTTATAATAATAGGTGGAATCGTAGGGAAGTATATATCACCTGTAGTGTCTGCGGTAATGTCTGCTTTAGGTGCTATTATTAATACTGCCACAGTAATGAATCCTATACCAATGGGAATACTGGTCTCTGTTATCATGGGCATGGTGTTGACTCTACCTATAAGCAGTGCAGCTTTGGCTATAGCTTTAGGACTTAGTGGATTGGCAGGCGGAGCGGCAACAGTAGGTTGTTCCGCTCAGATGGTAGGATTCGCAGTAGCAAGCTATAGGGAAAACAAGATGGGAGGCCTTATTGCTCAAGGAATAGGAACATCCATGCTTCAGGTACCTAATATAATCAAAAATCCTCTTATATGGGTTCCTCCAACATTAGCCAGCGCCATACTAGGGCCTTTATCAACCACAATATTTAAAATGGAAAATGTACCGGAGGGTGCAGGAATGGGAACCAGCGGTCTTGTGGGACAATTCGGAACTTTTGCTGCCATGTCAGGTGTAGAGAGCAGCGGAATGATATTGATTAAGATTCTATTGCTTCATATAATACTTCCTGCCATACTTACCCTCAT
>NZ_JAWLCK010000120.1:0-7743 GCF_041687175.1 Lutispora sp. | reverse complement strand
AAAGGATGGCAACTGTTCCATTTCCAACAACCTTGCCGAAAACAGCATCCGTCCCTTCACCATTGGACGAAAGAACTGGCTGTTCAGCGGAAGCCCCAAGGGAGCTGCTGCAAGCGCTGCAGTTTACAGCATGATTGAAAGTGCTAAGGCTAATGGTCTGAATCCTTACAAATATCTTTACTATATATTTAGTGAACTGCCAGGTGTGCAGTTCGGACGACACCCGGAATTCCTTGAAGATTACCTTCCATGGAGCCTAGAAGTTCAAAGTACCTGCAAGTAGAGCAAAAACTTTAGTTTACACGAGTTTTTGCTTTTTTTCTATCCACTATGTTATTTGACGTTTACAGTTAACAAGTTAACAGGCTGGCACCTAACCTAATAATCTGAATCTTGTTCGATATTAGTCTTGTCTTCCGTAGTAACATTAGGTTCACTACTTGATTGTATTGAATTAGTATTATCTTTTTCTGATAAATGTGTAGCATCACATCCTACTAAACAGGCTGTATACATTGCCATAACAAACAAGATAGCTAGCATTTTTTTCAAGTTTTCCACGCTCCTATAAATATCAGAATGATTTGCAAATAATCTAAATGGGGGCACAAATATGTTTATTAATAATTATAACTAAAATATGCCCCCATTGATAATAAGTCTAAACTAGCTTAACCCTTTCTTTATGCTACTCTACTAGCTGGAAATGAATCAAGTCCTTTTTAGGTTCAAATATTGTAAATAAACCTGAGTCTTTAACAACTTCTAGAAGTTCTGAATTAATAAAGTCTTTACTATTTAATTTATTAGCATCAGCATCAAATATAACTGCATCAAATGCTACACCCCTGGTATGCGGTGCATTAGGATTTGGTTTAGCCACAACACCAACTAGACCATGTCTATTATAATCATCAATTTCTTCTTTTGTTGCTGTTCCACTTTGTACTTTTTTGTTAAGTTCATATAAATGTCTCTGGTACTCAATTGGCCTGTAAGCTGAAGTATATGTGATACTCCAACCTTTGGCTTTGACTGCAGCTTCAAACTTATCTTTTGCATCTAATAAATCCGGATTTACACCATCCCAGATAACAGATTCACCGTTTTCCATTCGTCGTACCAATTCTTCTCTATTTGTAACTTCACCCGTCTCCTGATCGCAATCACTATAATTGGTACCATTCTTAGTATTCTTTTCTGTAACATTCTTTGTCGTGCTGGCAACAGGATCTCTTTCAGGCATTTCCCAACTATAAACTCCATAAGCCGGTCTCAATCCCAATGGATCCACATACTTTAGTGGATTATTAACTACATAAGGATATGGATTCAATGTCTGTGGATCTGTCATATCTCCCGGCCATGGATCTTCCGATATGAATCTCCCTGTCTCCGGCATGTAGTAAATAGGTGCCAGCCTGTTAACTTATTAACTTATCTATTGTTTAGCAGCTTCCAAATCGATACCCCAGACTGGCCTAAAGTTGAGCCGATCTCTCTTAGTGTATATCCATTTTCCTGTGCTTTTCTTGCATACTTCAACTTGTATTCCCTGTATCTGCTTTCCCTACTTCCATTCAATATTTTGTTTATTATTTCTTTGCTTTCTACTTCCTCTGTCATTATCTCATCCAGACTTGGTCTCTTTTCTGTGTTTATACTGCTTTTCATCATTATTTCATATGCTCTGTCTCCTATTTCTTTCAATGTATCATAATCGGTTTCTTCCATTTCATTCATTATATCATCGTATTTTTTATTACTTTTCCTGTATCCTTCTTCTATCATTTCAATTATCATACTTGTTTCTATAAATCCATTGGATTTTCTCCTATAGAATTTATCACTGCTCCATTTGTAATCTTCAACCCTTTTTACAATTCCCGCTTTCACAGGATTTTGATGTATGTATGCCAATACCTTCAGTAAGTACTGCTCATTTTGAACAACAGAAGCCTTGTACCTTCCCTGGAATACATGCCCGCATCTTTCGTACACTGCATTGAAGTATTTACTATACTTATTGTTGATATGGTGCATTATTCTCTGGAGTTTTACATCGTCTGTCTGCATCAGCAGATGATAATGATTGTCCATCAGTACATAGCCCATAAGCTTGAATCTCATATTCTGCCTGCTTTCATTCAACAGCTTAAGAAAATAACCTTTATCTATATCTTTATTAAATATATACTCTCGATTGTTTCCTCTTGCAATTACGTGATAGTATCCGCCTGCTATTTCTTCTCTTGCATATCTTCCCATCTTAATCACATCCCGGTATTTTCATACATGCTCCTATTTCCTTATTTTACCACACACTTTGTCCAAATAAAAGAATAAACCCAAGTCTTTAACTTAGGTTTCACTCAAATTCCTCAATTTAGTTAACAAGTTAACAGACTGGCACCTAACCTACATGCTTGTTCTTGTCATGGCCGTAGGCGTGTCCTTTTCCTTTTCCCGGTCTGCTGCCTCCTGTATTGGTTTCCAGGTCTATGTACTGGGCTACACCTGGGCTACTCGTTATATTTGTACTGGGTCGTATTTCAATAACCTAATAACCTTTGCACCTGGTACATAAGATTTTACCATATCAAATAAATCTCACTATATTCCACATTATACCATATTGTGAGTTTTTTTGATAGCAAAGCCCTAGAAGACTTTTCTTCTAGAGCCTCACGCCAATAAGTTGACAGGTTGATAGACTGGCACCCAACCTACTTATCTATCCTTTCGATAGACTAGCACCTGACTATTAACAAGTTAACGTAGGGTCTGCAGCAAACCATGTAAGTATTTCATCTTGTTCATTACTCATTGTTAACCAAGCAATATAAAAGGTAAGACTTTTTAATGATGCTTTTTTTGTTACCCTAATACGTAGTCTATCTTTCATATACTCATAATAAACACCTGGTATATCACCTTCTACCCCTATGCTTAATTTAACATTATTAACTACAAAACTAATTAAAGCTAAACCCTCACCAGATTCGCAATAACCATTTAAAGGTGACGTGTTTTTGTTATCTATTAAGCAATCTATATTTGTTTCTCCATTACAAACATTAATGTTCTTAACTTCTACTTTATAGCGTCCATCAACCCGAAATTGTTTTCCTATATTTGTAAGCCTAATCGGTATATACTGTATAACTTCTCCATTAATTATAAAGCAGATATTTCCAAGCTCAGTTATTAACATATTTTCTCCTTTCTAATAAATTGTATAAGTCTATTTCAAATATTGACCTGGATTAACAGGATATCCATGTATATTTCCTTTTCCATCAGTATGAACTCTTACTCCGGTTTCACCATTTTGACCTACAACTTTTCCTGCATCCCATACTTTAGTTCCATCTTTTAAAGTAGTACCATTTTGCCATGCTTCTTGTGTCTCATTAACACCAGTTTCACCTGATTTCCATTGGGATTTTGACGAAACATTATTCGGGTGTCCTTGTACATGCTTCCCCTGTTTTCCTGCATCAACAGGTGGAGCCCCTTCCACATTTCCATTCACCGTTCCTTGGTTTGGTAACTTGGCAGTACTCTTCTCGTCACTTGACGTTGCATCATTAGCGAAAAACACATCTTTTACTTTATCTGTAATATAGCTATTAATACCCTCATTAATTTCTTGAGCTACTGCCATTACTGCAGCAATACCAATTCCTAGACCAATTATTGGATTATCCTTTATTACCTTACCCATTTCAGTTGATGCTAGAGGAACTGTGGTAGCTGCAACTATTGGATTCGTATCTATGTTTCCAATTTTAGTTTTACCCGTCCCCTCACTACAAGAGCTATTACAATTATATAATTCCTGTGCCAATATCTCAATTAAAAAATGCAAATTACTTCCAATATCATAAGAGTACTTTTTAAATCAGTTCTTTCCGTCAGTCTTCTCAAACGGTCTATACTCAGTCTTTGTCTTCATCATGCCGTAGATAATCCTCACAAGCCTTCTTGCCACGCACACAAGCGCCTGTGGTTTGTTCTTGCCTTCCTTAACCTTCTGTTCAAAGTACTCCCTGAATACCGGGTGCCTTGGTTTTCCACCCTTAGACACAGCCACCATCTGGATTGCAAGGAAATGAAATATTGCATTTAATACCCTGTTTCCATTCCGGCAGCGTTCATCCTTACCCTTTCCGGCAGAGCTGAATTGTACCGGAGCCAGCCCCATGAATCGGGCAAGCTTATCTGAATCAGGAAAGCGGTTGATATCTCCAATTTCAGAAATTAGATGCGCCTCAGTTGCAAGGTCTATTCCAGGCATGGTACGTAATTTATAGCCTGCCAGTGGAATTATCCTTTCAAGTTCAACATCAACTTCCTTAATCTGCTCGAGGTTGCTCCTTATGCTTTTAACAAGGCTTTTGACGATGAAATCCCTTTCCTCTTGAAAGTTCTTCATCGTATCACCATCGTTTTCTATCATTGCAAATATCTCATGTATCCGTTCCCTCTTCAAGCCTTGATTGATTACTTTCAAGGTCACATAAACCTGCTCCGGTGTAGTATTCTGAATATGCTCCGGTGAAGGATAGTTTTCCCAAAAGCATAATGCACTTTTGCCATCAATCTCTGCAAAAAACTTTCTGTAGCTTGGATAGGAGTACATAAGCTGATTATGAAGCGTGTTTTTGTTCATGACGTTATTCTTCACAAGCAGGTCACGCCTTTTCACAAGCTGCCGGATAGTCCAGAAGATATCCTCATGCTTTGCATCGGGAAGGGCATCTACCATATCCCTTAATACTCTGGCAACGCAGTAAGCATCATAGGAGTCATCCTTGTAAACAATGGGATTGGAGAGCCTTACGGCACTTGTATAAGCCGGATTTACGTGCTTGACATCAAACTTCCTGCCCACCAGATAGGCTGACAGGTTTCTTCCAAAACCTCTGGTATCTTCAAGTCCGAATACAAATTCCTTTGCACCGCATACCTTCCTCACATCCTCAACGAATGCAGGAAATTTGGAGGGTCTGTTCTCAAAGGTGATTTCACCCAGTTTATTCATCCAGCAGTCAATAACCACTGCACAATGGATGTCTTTGTGCATATCGATTCCAATAAAGCAGGTGTTTCTTTTTTGATAAATATGTATCCTCTCCTTTTTTCTTGTCTCCATCTCTCATACCGGCAACCTCAATTTAAGAGCGTTAACCCTTTTGGGGTCTCGCAAGGGGACGGCAACCTATCTAATCCAAGTGTGACAGATTACGTGATTTGCACTGTTTTTCAGTGCTAGGCTCACGAGCCTGGATTCAAGCACTTTGATGATAAAAAAACTTTAGGTTTTGCTTGAATCGAATTTTAGTTGTGTGTGATGTTAACTCTGATAGCTGACAAATACAAGTCAAATTTGGAGGAAAGTTTAAAGATGAGTAAATGAAAATGAAGACAAGAGAAATAAAGACTCGATAAAAATAAAAAGCAGAGAAAAAAATCATTTAGATTTCTTCTCTGCCGTTAATTCGATTAATATTAAGAAGTTAGGTTTGGAGTATCAACTCGTCCCCCCCTTAAACCCCCCTCCTTGCTCCATTTTATCATGGGCTCAAAAAGGTGGTCAAGGAGGGGTTCACCAGTTTTTTTGTTTATTTTTTCTGAAGACTTAGAAACCGCATTTTTTGCTGAATCCATTGCAACAACTGGTCTTTATTTTTCTTACCCTTTTGTTGCGACGTGTTTGCCCTGTGTGGCGTTTTCTAATCGAGAGTAAGGTTACGATACCCCATCGGACTTTTGAAGCAAATTTTAAAGCGATTTGATTGAGGTTTCCTTTTGCAATTTTTCACACGTTTTTAATGTGAACCCCCCGGTCGAAAACCATGCAGGTTAAAGAGGGGTGGTCGCAAGCGACCTCCCCTCGGATCACATCAGCCCGCAATGCGGGCTGTGGCATTTGGCATAGATGGTCGAAAATAACCGCGTGTTTGTCAGTAGGTGGTCGGCACTACCATAAAGCCCACATTTTAAGCTGTTTTGCAGGTGCCAGACCAAGCTGTACCCTACACACTTGGCACAAATGTCCTTGTCTCTTCCGATTTAAACTATCCACATGCAACCACAGTTAATCATTTCTTACAAAATTTCTGTTTTTATTTTCTCATTTTCTCTTAGATTTATCAAGCTGCCTTCAATACTATCACTTAAGCCCTTAATATCCGTTTCCTTGTTTGTTGCCTTGTCTATAATTTTTATTCCGACATTTGTCTTATTATCTTCGGTAGTAAATTCTTGATAAATTTTATAGCTATATCCATTGTTTTCAAAAGATAGGTAATTTAAATCCATTCCTTCATTCCCCGCTCCACCCCCACGCAAATAGTATGAATAGGTGAACTTGCTCCATGAATCAGCTTTGTTTTCAGGAAATTCAAGTTCGATTTTATCTTTTGTTCCGAACCTGTATATTATATAATCCTGCTGTGTTTTTGATACACATACAGATAATGTTTTGGGCGAATTTGCTAGCTTAAAACTAAACAATACCTCTTCATTGTCAGTACATACATTCTCTTTGTATTCAATTTTTGTCTCTGTATCTGCCGATGGCGATGTAGTGTTGCTTGGAACATTAGTTACTTGGTTTGTTGCATCGGTTTGCTTTGGCTTTACAGTTGTTGATGTAGATGATGAATTTTCTATTTTTTGTGTGCCATTACATCCTATAAGTCCACTAAAAGATATAACTAAAATTACTACTAAGAAACTCAGCTTGTTGCTACTCATTTTTGTCACTCCAATCATTTTGTATTTTTATATATCTCAGCTTTCTTAAGCATAAGATTAGTGTATGCCTCAACCTGCCCATCACCATTGTACTGTGTTACAAAGGATTTCAAATCTCCTTTTTGTAACGCTTTTAGCGTATTTCCATTATTATAATTCTTAAAGAATGTTATCATTCCCTTTAGTTGCTGTTCATTTCCCTTATTAAAGTCTTCATACATTTCCTTGGCTGAATTGTACCCAGCAGCCTTATAATTAAAGCCCATTATTTGTCCCATGCCCATACTAATTGACTCATATGCAGCATCCTCATCTATGCTTAATGCAAATTCAAATGCCGCATACTCACCCGATTGTTTGCCAGTATGTACTTTTTGCCATTTCTCTTTAGTACTACTTCTCCATTGATGTCCTGTCCATTTAGGGCTACCATGTGTAATTAAATCAGAATGACCAGCTTTACCTACAAAGATATGGTTTTCAAAGCGAATTTTCAAGTTATCGTCAACAAATCCCGACCCAGACGATTCTACAAGAATAACCGCTGCTAAGAGATCGGGGTCTACGCCCAGTTCATTTGCCATTTCATCTATTATATCTCCATATTTTTCTTTAAATTCAGAGACAGAGCCAATGGAGCTTTTATCTCCACCATTACCCGTCCCCTGAGTACAATCGCTATAATTGGTATTATTCTTAGTATTCTTTTCTGTAACATTCTTTGTTGTGCTGGCAACAGGATCTCTTTCAGGCATTTCCCAACTGTAAACTCCATAAGCCGGTCTCAGTCCTAATGGATCCACATACTTTAGTGGATTATTGACCACATAAGGATATGGGTTCAATGTCTGTGGATCTGTCATATCTCCCGGCCATGGGTCTTCCGATATGAATCTCCCTGTCTCCGGCATGTAGTATCTTGCCTGTGCATACCACAATCCTGCATACACATCATATTGATACCCTGTGTATCCAAAG
>NZ_JAWLCK010000119.1:0-7800 GCF_041687175.1 Lutispora sp. | reverse complement strand
TCCCTTTTTCAATGATGGTGGATTTTCTTCATTAAACCTATGTCCATGGGTTGCAAATATCATGCGATTATCAAGGTATAGTATGCAGTATTCAGCCATAATGGGAAAATCCAAAACCATCTGGTCAACCTCTGCTTCACAGTTACCTCGTACGCACAATATTTCGTCACCAATATCATTCAACATGCTTATTACCTTCTTGGGTTCGTATTCCTTGGGCAGATCATTCCGTGGTCCATGGTATAAAAGATCTCCTAGCAATAATAATTTATCTGCTTTTTCTACTTTATATGTGCTTATCATCTTTTCACAGTAGTAAGCTGAACCATGGATGTCAGATGCTATCATTAATTTCATACCATTACCTCCGCAAAACCATATATTAAGATAATGTTATCATAAAAGAAAAGGCCTGGGAAGTAAAGATACTCCCAGACTTTCGAGTATATTAAGTTTTATATTTCAAAATTCTTTATCTGCTTTATATACATGGTCTTGGCAAATATATAGTAAAGGCTTTGAAAAAGCAGATATATGGCTGCCACTGTGAGAAAATACAGGGTTATATTGTCTCCAAGGAGGTTGCTTAATGCAATTATGGCAAAGGCAGAATGAGTGAATGCAACCACAAAGGGCATAAAGAATACTATGAAGGACTGTTTGGACACTATCTGCTTTATCTCGTCATAGGCCATCCCAATCTTCTTTAATGATACAAATTCCCATCTGTCATTTCGAATCTCATTGAACATCTTAAAGTATATAATGCTTCCTGTGGCTATGAAAAATAATATTGATACAAAGGTTCCAATGAATAAAAACAGCGACATGGTCTGCATTATATCTACAAAGGTTCTTATCTTCTCCGTGAATCGTATGTTCTCATTGTCAGGAAGGATGGAAGCTATTTCCTCTACCGCTTCAGTGGACTTATCCCAATCCTCAATATTATATCCATAGTACATTATTTCATCTTCTTTTGATGCTTTTGCCCTAAAGCTTTCAAATTCCTTATCATTTACTATGACTACATTGGTTTTATCCTTATCAACATCAATTACCCCACCGATGGATTCCCCTACAAGATTAAACCTGTAGTTATCTCCGTTTATGCCCAATGTAATAGATTTATTATTAACAAAAATCTTCTCACTCCTGCTTCCCATAATTACAAACTCATAGGAATTTATATAAACCTCACCTTGAGCCAATTCAATTTTCTCTTTCTTAAATTGAGCTGCCAGTTTATTATAATCTGAATTGGACATTACATAAAAATCCTTTATATTTGGCTTTCGATTTGGATTTAATGCATTTTTTTCATTACTTAAATTAAGCTCGCCCTGATTTGTGGCCTTTAGTAATGGAACCTGATTTTTGTTCTTCAATACATGCCCATGCTTACTTAATATATCTTCTGTTTTTTCTAATATGGACATATCGTTTAACCCTGCTCCGATTTCCATAAAGCTAACATCATGAGGATTACCCAGAAGCATTTTATATTTTATGCTCTGCTGGGTTGAATACACAGTAGCGGAAGCGGTAAGAGTAACCGCTCCAAGAATGGACACTATGAACAATACTTTGGCATTGTCTTTTAGCCTGTGTACTATCTGTGACAATGTGATAATATTTGTTCCTTTGTAGAAGATCTTTTTGTTATTCTTAATCTTTCTAGTCATGAAGACGCTGAATTGAGTAAACAGGAAGTAGGTTCCCGTAACAGTGAAAAACAACACTGGAAACATTGTAAGTATTATGGCAATCCCTGAAATCACCGCTATTATATATCCTATAGCAATAAACACTACTGCAATAATTGTCTTGGGTATGGAAAATTTAGGTGCCTCCTGAGCAACTCTTGCGCCTCTCAACAGCTCTGCTATATTATTATTTTTGATTCGCAGTGTTACAAGAATACTTAAGCCCTGAAATAAGGCTACGAAGCTCAAAACCGTTATCGCCACTGCCTTCAAGGATATACTGAAGGGTACTTCTACATCCAAAGCCATGATAACTGTTATTGCCATGAAAAACAGTTTGGAAAACAATATTCCCAAAAGAAGCCCGGTAAAAATAGATACAGTAGAAACAATCAAATTCTCATATATCACATATCTTCTTATCTCCCCTTTAGTAAGTCCAAACATTGATAACAGTCCGAATTCCTTTTCCCTTGACTTAAGAAAACTGGAAATGGAGTAGAAAGTGAAAAGAACAGTAAATACCATTATCAATACTTCACATAGTATCATGGTATTTGCAGCCAATACTCCCTTCATGCCTAGGGTACCTACCTTGGATACAACAGGATTGAATATGAAATTGGCAAATATGAAAAATACCATTACCACAAGGGTATTGCTGAGATAGTACATCACATATCTGTTGAAATTACCTCTGATATTTTTGTATGCAATATCACGCAATATCATTGTAATTACCTCCCAGCAAAGATAAAGAGTCTAATATTTCCTTGAAGAATGCCTGCCTGTTGCTGCCTTTAACAATTTCCAAGAAAAACTTTCCATCCTTTATCATCACAATTCTATGACAAAAGCTTGCTGCAAAGGGATCATGAGTCACCATCATTATGGTAGCCTTTCTTTCTTCATTTAGTCTTTTCAGCGATTCCATGACTTCCAGTGAAGACTTGGAGTCAAGATTTCCCGTAGGCTCATCTGCAAGGATTATGGATGGATTGTGTATAAGGGCACGAGCTATGGCTGCTCTTTGTTGCTGACCACCAGAAACTTCATAGGGTCTTTTAACCAATATATCCTTTATATTTAATAGCTGGGCTATGTCATTTACCTTTTCTTCAATTATCTTAGGCTCTACTTTCTCTAAAGCCAGAGGAAGTATTATATTCTCTTTGATTGATAGTGTATCCAGCAAATTATAGTCCTGAAATATGAATCCTAAGGATCTTCTTCTGAATAAAGCTGTATTCTTTTCATCCAGTTTCATAGGATTAGTGTTGTTTATATATAGCTCACCGGAAGTTGGTGTATCTATAGTAGCCAAAATATTTAACAGGGTAGTTTTACCGCTTCCCGATGGCCCCATTACTCCTACAAACTCTCCATTTTCTATGCTTATGCTGAAATTATCCAATGCCTTTACTTTTAGCATCCCTTTTTTACTGCCATATATCTTGGTTATGTTTTCAGCCTTCAAAACAGACATGTTTATTACCTCCGACTTATCTCATCATATTTATCCCATGGGTTAACTCTCATATTTATTTTAAAGAAAAAAAGGAAATCTTAGTATCGATTTTCCTTTCATTATAATTATTTATCTTACATTTTTGAAATGTTAAACTAACTAGTCTTCAGTGTTGAAAATGGTTTTGCCTTTATAAAATATTATAAAAAATTTTGTACCTTTTCCTTCCTCTGATTCAAATGTTAAGCCATGTCCCAGCTCGTCACATATTCTCTTGGACAGATATAATCCCATACCCGTTGATTCTGAAGTTCTCCTTCCGTTTCTCCCTGTGAAAAATGGGTTGAATACTCTGGTTCTATCTTCTTTAGGTATTCCAATGCCTTTATCTTCGATAAACAACACTACCTTTGACGCTTCATCTTTGATTTCGAAGATTATATATTTTTCATCTAATGGCACATCCTTTGAATATTTTATTGCATTAACCAGTATCTGATTTACTACAAAGTATATCCACTTGCTATCGGTTTCTACCTCTATAGTTCCCCCGGAAATAATTTTCGGATATATGGAATTCCTAATGAGAGACTTTTTATTATCATTTATTACCTTTCTAATAATTGCCAGAATTTCTGTTTTCTCTGCCTTAAAATCCAGGTTGAATTGGCTCAGTCTGGCATTATACAGCATCATATCAAGGCCGTGGGTTATCTTTTCATTTTCTTCAGCAATGCTTTCCAATACATCATTATAATTTTCCTTGTTCCTATCCTGAAGAAGAAGGTTTATGACGGATACAGGAGTTTTCATCTGATGTACCCATTGATTGATGAAACATATGTATTGTTTTTGGTTTTCTTCGTATTTGGCAAGCTTGTTGGCATAGTCTCTGTATGATTTCTCAAGTATTTTGTTAAACATAGACTGTTCCTGGGTCCTGGCTATCGCCAAGCTTATCATGCTATCCATATCGTCTTCTGAGTCAACAGCTTTATTAAGGTAATTATAAAAAGGCTTCATCCTTATATAATCATAGGTCATAAATATCATAAATAATACTAGGGATATAAGGAAGGCATAGAATATATTTTCTCTCGGAATCTCCCTATCATTGATGATTATTGTCAGATTCATAGTTAGTATTATTAAAAGAGTATTTATAAAAAATGCAACTCCATAGCTGATTCTGTCCTTAACATGTTTAAAAAAGTTCATCAGATACAGCTCCCCCATCGCCAATTTATTTGCTCCAGTTATTTACAATCCTATAGCCCTGGCCTCTCTTGGTCTCTATTGCATCTTTAATGCCTATATCTTCCAATCTCCTTCGGAGCCTTGTCATATTAACTGATAGTGTATTGTCATCTACAAAATCTATGTCATTCCAAAGTATCTCCAGTAGTTCTTCTCTGGAGACTATATGATTAACATGTTTCAATAGGGAGTACAATAGCAAGAATTCCTTGCTGCTTAGTTCAACCTTTTTGTCCTTGTATTCAACAATATTTTTATTGATGTGCATGTATAATCCATCCACTTCAAAAATCTCTGTATGAGCATTTTCAGAATACTCTCCATAGACCCGCCTAATTACTCCCTTTATCTTTACTATGAGCAAATCATAGGAAAAAGGCTTTGTGATATAATCGTCTGCACCATTCTCTATGGCCATAACCTGATCCATGTCTGAGTCTCTAGCAGAGATGAATATTATTGGAACCTTTGAAACCGTCCTAATGTCTCTGCACCAGTAGAAGCCATCATAATAGGGAAGGTTGATGTCCATGAGAACCAGATTAGGGTTATTGCTTATAAATTCTTTCTTTATATTTGAAAAGTCCTGTACAGTGCAGGTTTCGTATCCGTACTTCTCCAGGTGGTTCCTTATGAGTTCCTGAAGTTTCTTGTCGTCTTCGATTATCATTATCTTATACATAGCAACACCTCTAATACTCCATTTGTTTGGATTATATACAAACTATACCATATGTGACCAGAGCTTTCCAATAAAATTGCATTTTTATTGAAACCACTAAAAGCACTGAAGGGCACGGTTTTTTATCTGCTACTTTGACACTATAGCGAAATAGAATAAGCATATGTGCAGTTCACAAAGGTTATTTATTTTGATAACTCTAAAGCTCATTTCCTAAGAAAAATCTAACGCCTCCCAAAGGGCCTCCTGCCCTGGAAGGCTTGGGCACCATCCGTGCTGCCCATACGATTTTTCTATGGATATTTCGCTAAGAGTTTTATGCAAAATCAATAAATATGTTCACTTGCACATATGCTTATTCTATAGCTACTATAGCGTACTTCTATACAGTGAAATCTAAGGGATATATAAGAAAGCATTTTTGTTAACTTTGTTAGTGACTCTTTGCGAAATCTAAATTAGAGAATTCGTAAGCGCGGCAAGGAGGTCGCGCTAGGCGCAACCGGCGAAGCATAGGGCATGGATGCCCGTTTTGCACCGTTAGAATTCTCTTTTAGATGAGCATTAGAGTCACCAAAGTTAATAACCCATGCGATATTATATGTCCCTTAGATTGGCTTATGCCGCTACAGTATGTGGATATCAGATATGTGCTGAGGATATTTTGTGAGCTTTGTTATAGTTCTTAGCGAAGATCGAACTAAAAAAACCGTTAGGCTTTTTGTGAGATCAAGCTATAGAAATATCAAAGCGAACTCTTATATCTAAAGCACATATCTAATATCCATACTATATGCTGCACATATGCTTATTCTAATTTGCTATAGTATCGAAGTAGCATTCTTTAGTGTATCATAGCGTCCTTCAGTGTCCTTTAATGGTTAATATCAAACCCTCCGTGTCAATCCGTGTTCTTCAAAATACTCGTATGCTGTATTCACATCCTTGTCTCCACGGCCGGAAAGATTAATTATGACTATTTCATCCTTTTTCATTTTGGGAACTTCCATAACTGCATAGCCTAATGCATGTGCGCTTTCTATGGCAGGGATTATACCTTCTGTTTCGCAGAGCATTCTAAAGCCTTTCATTGCCTCATCATCTGTGACAGAGGCATATTTTGCTCTACCAATATCCCTAAGATAAGCATGTTCAGGACCTACACCGGGATAATCAAGTCCTGCAGAGATAGAATAGGCAGGCTTCACATTGCCTTCATCATCAGTCATTACATAGGTTTTCATTCCATGAAGTATTCCTATTTCTCCACCTTCAAAGGCACAAGCATGCTCTCCCGTTTTTATACCATGGCCTGCAGCCTCAACTCCTACGATTTTTACCTCTTCATTCTTTACAAAATCATGGAACATACCTATTGCATTGCTGCCGCCGCCAACGCAGGCTATTATATAGTCGGGCAATCTTCCTTCTGCTTCCATTATTTGGGCTTTAGCTTCTTCACCTATGATTTTCTGAAATTCTCTTACCATCAATGGATATGGGTGGGGTCCTACTGCAGAACCAACAACATAGAAAGTATCTTCTGCTCTTCTCACATATTCTGCAAAAGCCTCATCCACTGCCTCCTTAAGAGTCCCGCTTCCAGATGTAACAGCTTTCACCTCTGCCCCCAGCATCCTCATTCTGAAGACATTTAGCTCCTGCCTCCTCATGTCCTCTTCACCCATGAATATAGTACACTCCATACCAAACAGTGCTGCACCAGTAGCGGTTGCTACACCATGCTGGCCGGCACCTGTCTCAGCAATAACTCTCTTTTTGCCCATATGTTTTGCCAATAGAATCTGACCTATAACATTGTTTATCTTATGGGCTCCTGTATGGTTCAAATCCTCTCTTTTTAAATAGATCTTAGCCCCTCCCAGTTTTTTGGTCAGCCTCTCAGCATAATATAGAAGAGATGGTCTTCCAACATATTCTTTCAGATATTTTTTATACTCATTTTTGAATTCTTCACTGCAACAACAATCTTCAAATGCTTTCTCCAATTCAGCCAGAGGCTTAACCAATGCCTCAGGTATATACTGTCCTCCGAAGTTTCCAAAGTTCTTATTCATTCTAATATCCTCCCAATAAAATTTAATATTTTTATTTGCTTCTACTGACTTTCACTTATTACACCAAAGCATTCTACCACCTCCGCCGATACAAAAATATATAAAGGCCTGTTATCATCCACATATGGGACGAAAACAGGCCTGTTTCGCGGTACCACCCAAATTAGATTGAAGTAAAAATAAAAAGCGTCTCATCCTATCAGGACGAAACGCTGTAAGTTTCGCTATGCCACCTAATTTACTCCAAATCTCACTCTTTTCAGATACGAAGCATATATGCTTGATATCCTACCCCAATAACGCAGGGATGCGGCATCAGATACTCCAAGAAAACTTGTTTCACCTTGCATCTCATGAACCCATTCCTTATAGTTGAAATGCTCCGGACCTTGCACCAACCGCCGGCTCGCTGTACCATTCTTCCATAAGTACTCTTTCAATCATTGATTTTGAACTATGAAATGTATTATACCCTAGAACACTGGTTTTGTAAATAGAAGTTTTTCAGTTTTGTGATTATCTTATGATAATGTCACCTTGTAAATTATCGTGATAAAATGTCACTATGAAAAACGAGGTGCATTATTTAATGTCTCAAAAACAATTAAA
>NZ_JAWLCK010000118.1:0-7844 GCF_041687175.1 Lutispora sp. | reverse complement strand
AATACCTTTTTCATATTCTCCTATATCTATAGCTTTCTTAAAATTTTTTACTGCCAAAGAGTAGTTCTTTCTATTAGCGTGAGCTATACCCCAATAATAATATATATCAGGTATTTTCCCTATTACTGGATCATTAACTACAGTCTTAATAAATTCAATTGCCATTTTATATTTTTTTTCCATAAGCATACACTGCAAAAGTCTTAAAACCAAATCATTATGAAAGGCCATTCTGGTTTTATTGCTAAGCTTATGAGATTTGATAAAATCATCAATAGCTATGTCATAGTTTCCTTCACACATTTCCATGACACCCTTATTGTACCAGTGAAAAGATACCTCTGAGTTTTCATCTATCTGATTCTTAATAATACTCATGTTTCTACTCTGTTTACCTTTTTCTTTGAAAATAGCTTCCGTATAACCATAATGATATATTCTACATACGTCTCCATCTATAATATCACCTAAATAATTCTTGCCATCAACAAAAATCTGCTCATGAATAGCTCCACTATATTTTGGATTCTCATTTTTATAAAGCCTAACCATAGTTGAAGACATAATAATATTAGATCTGTCCATAATGTTATAAATTGGGACTATATAAGCTTTATCTTCTCTATTTATCAGAAATTCTTCCAGTTTTTCTCTATTGCAAAAAATCCTCTCATCTGCATCTAATACTAATATCCAATCTCCAGTTGCGTATTCTAAAGATTTATTTCTTGCTTTGCTGAAATCATTTTCCCACTCATATTCTATAATTTTAACTTTTTGATTTTTACCATAATTATCTATTAAAATCTTCATTGTGTTGTCTGTTGATCCAGTATCTACTACTATAGCTTCATCAACTATTCCTAAGGCTCTATCTAAACAGTTAACAATGTTTTTCTCTTCATTTTTTACTATCATGCATAGACTGATTTTCATTCATATCCCACCTAGCAATTTTCTCTTATATACTATTATATTATTTATATCGACAATTTTCATAAAAATATTAGGTTATATGCTAATTATGCAATAAAAAACATTCGGAAAAAATTTCCGAATGTTTTTTATTGTAGTAATAATTACCCTAGAAGTTGCAATACAGTTTGAGGTGCCATATTTGCTTGAGCTAGCATTGCTGTCGCAGCTTGCTGCAATATGTTTTGTTTTGTGAACTCCATCATTTCCTTAGCCATGTCTACATCTCTGATTCTTGATTCTGCTGCTTGCAAGTTTTCTGCTGTGTTATCAAGATTCTTAATAGTATGCTCCAATCTGTTTTGGATAGCTCCTAGTTTTGATCTCTGTATGGAAACCTTTTCTATTGCATTATCAATATCGACTATCTTAGCAGTGATAGTATCAGCAGAAGTTGCATTTGAAACTGCAGCAGCAACACCGCTAACTCCTATTTCAGATGCACCCATGTTTCCTATTGTAAAGGAAATGAACTGACCACAGTTTGCTCCGACTTGAAGGTCTATTTCTGAAGTTGCAAAGCTTCCAGCCAGCAATGTCTTTTTGTTAAATTCAGTCTTCTCAGTAATAGCAGTTATTTCTTTTTCCAACTCTGCTAACTCTTCATTGATTCTAACTCTTTCATCGGATGTATTAGTATCATTTGCAGCCTGAACTACAAGTTCTCTCATTCTCTGAAGCATTGCATGTGTTTCAGTTAAAGCACCTTCTGCTGTCTGTATCAAAGAAATACCATCTTGAGCATTTCTGGAAGCCATGTTAAGGCCTCTAATCTGTGATCTCATCTTTTCTGAAATTGAAAGACCAGCTGCATCGTCACCAGCTCTGTTGATTCTGTAACCTGATGATAATTTCTCTATGGATTTCTGAACTGCTGTATTGTTAATACCAAGTTGTCTATGAGTATTCATTGCTAATAGATTGTTGTTAATTCTCATTTTTCTTCCTCCTTGAATTTGTTTTATCCGGAGTCCTTTCCGGAATATATTGCAAAGACTTATCTCCTACTCCATGGGCCCTATGTTTTAGAGACTTGTCCATTGCTTTTATATTATATTATCGGATAGTCTTTTCTGGAACTTTAGTCCTTTCTAGAATATTTTGTAGTTTATTTTATTATTTTGGCATATGGGCTGATAGGCAAATGGGTAAATGGGGATGTTAGGGTATTCCTAAAGGGTCATAGATTCTTCGCTAACGCTCAGAATGACATGTTATTTCTTAATAGCCTTAGCCAGTGCTTTCAAATCTACCTTTGATTCGGCGGATTGAAGGTTTTCTTCTTTTACTTGTTCTAGAAGTTCCTTGCGGAATACCTTCATATGCTTGGGAGCTTTTATGCCTATTTTCACTTTATCTTCTGATATTTCAGTAACTATTATTTCTATTTCATCGCCAATGAGTATGGCTTCGTCTTTTTTCCTTGCCAATACCAGCATTACACATCCTCCTTAAAGACCTGATGCTTCATGCTGTAATTGTCCCCATCCAAAAGCTCCTGTATTCCTTTGTTGTTCTTTGTATTTATTACTATGGGGGCTCTTAGATTGGCTGTCATTTTCTTAAAGTCTTCAGGTATATTTAAAATTGCAAAGGTTGCAACATCTTCCGGTTTTTCAAGCTCCAGTTTTTCTACTGTTTCGTCGCTTAAGTCAAAGCTATAGTCTCCCACTAAAGTGGCAGGAGGCAGAGTAATAAAGCATAAGCTCCACTCATCTACTGATTGCATGAATGTGAAGCCCAATTCCTCATCATTAATGATTACATATTGCTTATGCTCAGGAAAACCTGGGATTCCATCCACAAAGTTTATAATTTGTTTTTCGTCTATTTCTATTTCCCCAAAGAATTTGGTCTTGATGTTCATTTTGGAGCCTCCTATCATAATAAATTGGCAAATAGGCTAATAGGCCAATGGGCTAATGGGACCTATATTGTATTCGTTTAGAGCTTTTTTGTTGGTTAATCATTCTTTTTGCCTATAAAATTTTTCTCTTGCTTTTATCAAAGCTCCTAGCTTTTTTCCTACTAAGGTGCAATTGTTCTCTAAAAATGACAATTGTTTAACATCTATATAACCAATTTCATATGCAATAACAAGTTGGGTTTGTAACTCAGCAAGTGAACCTTTTGCTATATATAAGAATCTGATAGATTCCTTATTAGTGTACCTTTCATCACCCTCTGCTATATTACTTGGTATGCTTACTGCCGCACGTCTCATCTGATCTCTAAGGCTAAAATCCATAGATAGTTTGCCTTCCATTGTAATCTTATATATCTCCACCGCAAGATCTTTTGCATCATGCCATACTTCTAAATTCCGAAACCCTTCCTTGCTCATTTTACATTCCTCTATTTATCTATATCTTTATCTTATAAAATCAACTAAGGACAAGCTTATTATCTTAGCTCCTACTGAAAGAGCGGCATTGTATACATTTTGCTGCATCTGGAGATTCATTATGGTTTCAGCCATGTCAATATCTTCATTCTTGGAGAGTAGTCCCCTCAAGTTAACATTATCATCTTCAATTCTATTTAAAGTTAGTTCTAGTCTATTGGTTTTTACTCCTATTTCAGCTCTCACAGAGTTAAGATTTCCTATATGGGCATCTAATCTGGAAAGAGCCTTCCCTATACCTTCAGAGTTGTTTGAGTTAAGGTCTTTTAAAAGCTGATCTATAACACCCAGTAATTGGGTAGCACTCCCTGATTCCACTCTGTCGCCAATGAGAACACCTTGTTTCGCAGTGTTAAATCCAAGTGAATCCATAGGCTCACTGCTGGACGCAGAAGCTGATGACAGTAAGTCAGAACCAGTTGATGGTGATAGGGTTATCGGTAATTCTGAATAAAAGGATATATTTGTACCATCATTGGCAACTTTAACTTTTCCTCTCAAAGATAGTTCAGCATCAATAGCTGATTGTAAAGCTTGAGCAAAATCATCTATTGTAGCATAGCTGCCATGAGGAATTTTAACTGTGATTGCTGAGCCATCACCAAGTTTTATATCAAATCTATCATTGCTTGAATCTATATTGGGGGTTACGCTTGCAAAATCCCCTTCCACTCCATAGACCAACTCAAACGCTTGATCCGAATTAAATCTTATGCTTCCATCTTCGCCTGTTACCGTCACATATCCTTTTAATTCAGGTATATTATTTATCCCCGCCTGAATATCTTTTATCAAATCATTAAATTTGTTACCTGTAGTATCATCATAAGTTTTTGGAGTCAAGGCTATAGAATAGCTTTTATCTCCATAATTTATATAAAGCTGGTCTCCTGAAGATATGGTTATCGGATTATTAAATAAGTCCAGCTTGCCTCCTTCTACTGCATAGGTAGCTTTGGCACCTTTAAGACCGGTATCAGCATTAAATCCCAGTTTATCAAAATTAGCAGCTTCTATTTTAAATTGCTTGTCTGCTGTTATTGCAAGCTGCCCATCTTTCACGGATAATGCCACATGTCCTGCCAAACCAGAAATCTCTGCCAACTTCTTGTTAAAATCATAAATGAATTCTTTGTCTTGGGCAGCGCTGTAATCTTTATCCATGGTTATGGTGTATGTGTTATCTCCATAATATATGGTAAAGCTGTCGTTTGCTGCAACATCGCTGAAACTTCCGGAAGATTTCAACAAGTATGCTGTAGAACCATGGAATATTTCCCGGTCAATATCGTCAAGATCTGACACTGTAACCTTTGATAATACTGCATTCTGGCCCATTTCTATACCCATAACTTCTCTCACGTCCATTGAGTTTGGAACACTATTTATGGTGATATTTCTTGGACCTTTAAACACTACTACTCCATTTTCTAGTTCTGCTTTTACCAGACCATTCAAAGAGCTGGCATCAATCTTATCATTTAAATCCTGTATAAATCTTAATCCATCTATAGAGGTGTATGTACCATCGTCCATAGTTATAGTCACAGGTGCCATACCTTCATATTCTATGCTTATTATGTTGTTTGAGCTGTCAATGTTCACACCTTTGAACTCACTGACACCTTTCAACACATATTCATCATATGTAGTTGTTGCCATGCTGCCGAAAATTCTCTGTCCCAGAATATTCATGCCGATTCTGTCGCTAATGCCTACATTGACTTCTATTATTTCTCCACCGCTAAGTATGCCTCCATCCAAATCATAGGTTCCATCTTCTTTGAGGAGGGCTTTGTCTGTCTTGAAGCCGGAAAATAGATAGCTGCCGGCATATGTGGTATTACCAATGCTTATCAACTGATCTTTCAGTTCTGCAATCTCGTCAGCAATCTTCTTCCTGTCTTCAGGGGAATAGGTATCCGAAGATCCCTGCACTGTCAATTCCCTTATCCTCTGCATGACAGCTATCATATTATTAACAGCCTGCTCGCTGCTTCGCAGCCATGAGTCGCTATCCTCGGTGTTTCTCTTATATTGGTACATATTGAGTATCTCGGTGGTCAATCGAAGGCTTCTGGTGACTCCTATAGGATCATCAGAAGGCCTGAGAAACTTTTTTTGTGAGGACAGCATTTGCTGAGATTTATCCATTTTTGTGTAATTTTTATATAGGTTTCTTAGTAGGTTATTAACCATCATGTTATTTGTAACACGCATATGTAACCTCCGGTTTATAGAGCTCAGAACTCAGAGCTCAGATTTCAGAATTTTGGGTATTCCTTTAGGGTCGCGGAATGGTTATGAACCATTCCCTACAAACCGCTATCACTCAGAATGACAGGATAGGGTATTCCTACCTTCCAGCCATACCTAATCTATTTATGGTGGTGTCCAGTATAGCATCAAGGGTGGTTATCATCCTGGCGGCGGCATTATATGCCTGGGTAAATTTCACCATGTTGCCCATTTCTTCGTCCATCAGTACTCCCGAAACCGACATACGCCTGTTGTCTGTATCTGCTATAAGGATTTGAGAGTTTATTGACATTCTGTCTGCCTGCTGGGCGTCCACTGCAAGGGATGACAGCAATGCCTTAATAAAATCATCGGGAGTTCCCTTGGTAGAGCCGAACATATCTATCTTGTCCTTCAAAGCAATAAGCTCTTTAAGATTTTCATTATTGCTTTCTCCACCAAAATCAGAGGAAGCAGCTATCAAATCAGGGTTTGCCAATAAGGCACCGCTTACAGCAAAAGTAAGACAGTTGATTTTATCAGGGTCATCATCAGGAACATGGAAAAAATTACCCCCTGCTGCGCCGTTAAAATCAATACCCTTTCTATGTATCTCATTAATCTTGTTTGAAAAATCTCGTGCAAACTCATTGAGCTTATCCAAATAATAAGGCAAACCTCTATAATTCAGGCCTTGACCATTTCCATCCCTTATATCCAACAACCCTTTAAGTTCTCCTGCAGTTATCTTAACTGCCTGACTCTCCAGTCCTTTCCACACAACTTTGGCCATCTTCCCTGCTCCAAGGTCTGTTATGCCTGCCACATCTTCTTCCACATAGCTCAATTCATCGTAATCTACATGATCAACTAAAGTTATGCCGCCTATATCTATACTAAGAAATTCATTATCATTTTTATCCTTTGTGATGCTCACATTTATATCTATTATCTTAGAAAGCTTATCTATAAGAACATTTCGCTGGTCTCTGAGATCATTGGCTTTAGAATCTCCCAGCTCCATATTAAATATCTGCTTGTTTAGAATAGCAATTTGTGAAGCCAGAGAATTTATCTCATCTACCTTGCTCTTAACCTCTTCATTGGTTTCTCGTATAGCCCTTATTATCTCATTTCCGTTTCTATTGATGGAACTAGCCAATGTATTGGCTGTTTCCACTACAGCTATACGGCGGGTAGAATCTCCTGTTTTTTTGGAAAGCTCATCTAAAGCCAGAAAAAACTCATCTATAACCTGCCTGAGACCTGTATTAGAAGGCTCATTGAAAATTGACTCCAAGTTTTCCAGATTCTGCTGCTTTATTTGCCATTCTCCTAAAGCTCTGCTTTGGTTCCAGTATTTTTTATCCAGATACTCATTTCTGATTCTTTCGATATTATAGGTCTCTACACCAGTACCCATAATACCTCTTGTATCTCCCCAGATAGGCATAGAAGCCCTCTGCTTTAATATCTGTCTCGAATATCCTTCCGTATTGGCATTTGCTATATTGTGGCTGGTAATATCCAACGCCTTACGACTGGCAAACAGTCCGGAGTTCGCTATATTTAAGCTTCCAAATGTTGTTCTCATTCATTCCACACCTACCTTCCTGACAATCCAAGTCTATTTACTACTATATCTATCATTTCATCCATTACATTTACCATTCTGGCAGAAGCATTATAGGAGTGCTCAAATCTTATGAGATTGCTCATCTCTTCATCCATAGAAACATTCATCATAACTCCTTTTTTATTCTCCATCTCCTTATCCATGGTTTTGTGAGCCTCAGCAGTTATGGCAGCCTCCATACCTGTTTTACCTAGTTCCAAAATTATATTTCTGTAATACTCATCAAAATCATATTTGGCCTGTGTAACATCGTAATTTTCTTCCCCAAAGACCTTTTTATCTCTGATTTCAAGTATCTTTAAAGCTATGATATTATCCTCCCCATTGTATGGAGGAGGATTCAAAGCAGCTGCTATATTGTCATAGTCATTAAGTTCAGGATTGAATGCTATATTAGACATGTCTATATAATCACTGGAAGGATCTCCGCTGTTTATGAAAAATTTTCTATGAATATCATCACTTATCCCATAGCCGGAAATATGAATGCTGTTTATTTCCTTTGCTAAACCTTTTACCATCTCATCCAATCTTGATCGAAATCTATCTACAAGTTCATCTCTTGTATCAAAAAGAGCTTTAATCTTTCCT
>NZ_JAWLCK010000117.1:0-7911 GCF_041687175.1 Lutispora sp. | reverse complement strand
CCTCGCGATGGACACCCTTGTCTTAAGCTAACGGTTGGCGCTATCAACCCCCGTATCGGACTTTCACCGACTAGCTTGCGCCCATGCTGGGCGCACATGTAAAACGCCCGACTAAATCGGGCGTTTTAATTATTATTATAATTAATTAGCAGGTATCATTAATTTCTGTCCAGGGAAAATTAGATTAGGATTTGCTAATTTGTTGAATTCGGCAAGCTTTTCCCATGTTAAGCCGAACTTCTCTGCTATCTTCCAAAGTACATCGTCAGGATTTACTACATATGTTTCTGTAGCAGCCTCTTTCTTAGGCTCTTCTACTACAGGTTCTTTTGCTCCAACTTTTTCTATAACAGTCATTCTCGGTCTTACCTCTGCTGGTATTGATTCCAGTCCTTTAACATATTCAATGAGCACTTCATCAAGACCTGGAAGCTCAACTACCAGATTGCCTTCTTGAAGCATTGTGTAACCATCTCCACCAACTGCCATAAAGTCATTTGTTGCTACTTTGTATGTCTTTTCTAAATCTAAAGGCTGTCCGCCTATCTTAACATCTTTTACTCTCTTGCCTGCTTCCTCATTTAAGTCAAGCGTAAATGTTACACCTGCAACCTGTGCAAAGGAGCCTGCCAATTCGGGATAGTTGGCTGTTCCGTGCTCAAGAGCTGCCAGTATCTGGGCTCCTGTGTATTCCTTGACTATCACATAGTTTCCAAATGGAAGAACTGTAATTATTTCCTCCATTGTTATATCTCCCACATCAATGGATGCTCTTATTCCACCGCCATTGGTTATGGCCATATCTGCACCTGAAGCTGCTAGCATGGCATCGGTTATAAGGTTGGAGAGGTTGGTTTCTCCTCCTCTTACATGCTCTCTTACACCGTCAAGTTCTACATCAGTCTTTCCTACAACAACTGATGTTATTGCCTTATTCTCTTCTTTTACTTCTTCTATAATAGCTATTACATCAGCATCTGTTTCCAATTCTGCTGCTTCTTCATTGCTGAATACTGAAGGTTCAACAGTCTTCAATTCTCCGTCTGCGAATATCAGGTTTACTATTCCTAAATTGTTGTTATATTCGCCAGTTGAAACTATTTTAGTGTCTTTGCCTTCATTGTCTATTGTATCCAATGTTGAATGGCTGTGTCCGTCTATTATTAAATCGATACCTTCTACATTATCTCTTACCAGGTAAGATGTATCTACTGTTTCCTTATCAATACCCAAATGTGCCAAGGCTATTATTGCATCTACTTCTTTTTCCTGAAGCTCTGCTACTATCTTTTTAGCAATCTCTACAGGATTTGCAAATGTAAGTCCTTCTACATTCTTAGGATTAGTTTTGTATGCAGTTTCAGGAGTTGATAGACCGAATATGCCTATCTTTAATCCGCCTATTTCTTTTATTACATAAGGTTCAAGAAGTGTGGTTCCGTCAGCTTTTACCAAGTTTGCTGAGATTATTGGGAATTGTGCCATTCCAGCAAGTTCTACCAATCTATCCTGACCATAGTTAAAGTCATGGTTTCCTGGAGTCATTACATCGTAGCCTACAGCATTCATAACCTTGATTATGCTTTCACCCTTTGAAATAGTTGCAAAAGTCTGTCCATGGAGTGTATCTCCTGCATCAACTACTAATGTATTAGGATTTGCTGCCTTAAGTTCCTTTACTTTGGCTGCAACTTTTGCAAATCCAATACCTGCTTCAACCCTTGAGTGTGTATCATTGGTATGTACTATGGTTATGGTTACTGTATTTTCATCTGCGTATACTCCAGTAAAGGAACCGAATACTAATCCCATTACCATTGAAAGTACTACCAGCATACTTAGCATCTTTCTAAACTTTGTATTCATATTACACCCTCCTCTTATAATTTTTGTAGTATCTATGGTATTCTACATCTGGTAATAAAATCCTTCATGTTTTCAAAATATCTCCATTTATGGTCTACAGTGAAAAAAGAAACCTCTCCAAGCATTTATTCTTGGAAAGGTTTCTTGTAAATCTTAGTTATCAATCATCTTCACTGTCTTCAAGTTCTTTATATGGGGAGCATTCCACCAGCTCCCTTACATTGCTCATGCCTCTCTTCCAGAGATATGCAATATAAACCACAAAGACAGACAACATATAGTATCTTTGGGTCATAAGTATAAAATCATATATACCATGAAGTATTACAGGAACTATCAATGCCAATCGAAGGTACCTCTCTCTGTGCTCCACTCTGGCGAATCTAGCTATACCTAAATAATAACCCATGGATACGCCAAATAAGGCATGGGCAGGAACTGCAGTGATGGACCTTAAAAGCGCCACACTGAATCCTGTAGACAATACATAACCTATATTCTCAACAGTGGCAAAACCCAAGGATACAAAGACACTGTATACTATACCGTCGTACATTTCATCAAACTCATGATTTCGCCAGATAAACATATAGAAAATCAGAAACTTAAAGCCTTCTTCCACAAGACCTGCCACAATAAAAGCAGTATAGCCTGCGGCTACCAGGCTTCTATCCGCTTCCATATCAAACAGGTTCAATCTCATCTCTACCAGCAATACAGGTATTACAGCTATAACGCCCAACATGAAAGCTTTTATGAGAAGATGTCTTGGTTCCTTTTCATACTTATCCTTCATGTAGAAAAAGTACATGAGTGCTACCGATGGCGCTATAGAAGCCAATAATAATATCATGCTCTACCTCCCAGGCATAATTATCAGTGCAACACATAATTTACATTCAGACCGTTTAGATATTTAATAAAGTTATCCCTTTCGATGCCTTCCATGGGAGTGGGCTTTCCATTTACAATAGTCCCTGGAATAACATGAATATCTGATATATTTCCTTCCATGTCAACTTCAACATTGGCCATTATGGTTTTATTGTTTATATCAATCCTTGATGTAGTAAATATGAAATTGCCCAAACTGTAGAAAATAGGCTTATCTTTGTATATTTCAATACCTTGAACCACATGGGTATGATGCCCCATGATTATGTCTGCTCCGGCATCAATCATGCTGTGAGCTATGTATTTTTCCTCGTCCCTTATAGTTGTAGTACCTTCTTGACCCCAATGAACAGATACCACCAGCACATCACAATTTTTTTTCATTTCTTGTATGGTCTTTACGAATTCCTTTTCATGGACTTTGTATGCACCTATGATACCTGGTTTATTTTTTCCCGCATACCATTCCACCACAGGAACAACTTTTGTAAAGGCTAGAAAACCAACCTTTATATCTTTCTTTTCAATTATAGTTCCCTTTACTGCTTCTTCTTTGTTTCTGCCTCCACCGGCATAGAGAAGCTCATATTTTTTCAAGTTATCTAATGTATCTAGAAATGCATCTATCCCAAAATCCAGTACATGGTTGTTGGCAATACTCACAGCACTGAAATTGTTATCCTTTAATATTTTTAATACATCCGGCCTGCCTCTAAAGGTATATTCTTTACCCTCCATAGGCACTCCTCTCTTAGATATAGATGTCTCCAAGTTGCCCAAAACTATATCGCTTTCTTTCATCAGCGGTCCATATCCTTCCAGAACATAGCCATCTCCATACTTTTTCATATAGGAATCCACAGTTCCATGAAAAAGCATGTCGCCTACCATGGAGATTATAATTGTCTTTTTCTCACCAGGTTCTTCAGTGCTTGTTTCTTCTCCTGGTATTGCCTCCCTATCGTCAACTTCTGCGAAGCCCGTGCAAGAAGCTAATATAAAAACAAACATTAATAGGTATAAGACCATGAGCAACCTTTTCATAAAACCACTCCCACTATTCGTCATTTTCCTTTTTAAAATCTACCTCTATGACTTTCTTGTGGTCTACATTCGTACCGGAAACCTTTTCACCATATTCTGCTAACTCAGATTTTATGGCATTCCAGACAAATAATAAAACAGCTGCATCATCCAATATTCCAAGACCTATTAATACATCAGGCACAATGTCCATGGGGAATACAAGATAGAGCAAACCTGCCAAAATCAACAATTTCTTAAAAACAGAGACTTCTCTATCTCTTATATATCTTATGAGCAACTTGAATTTATTCATAGTGGATAACTCCTTTATCAGGCTCCAAACTTAGAAAGTTTCATGGCATTGGCAAGCAGATAATTAATCAGATATTTGCTCTGGAACATGCCAAGACTGCCTTTGTTGCAATTATTTTCAGTAAATCTGTCTGCATCATCAAATCCACAATATTCAGAGTGTATCATTACAGGCACCGGATGCCAGCTGTGTCCTTTAATAGGTGTTGGTGTAGAGTGATCTCCGGTTATGCACAACACATTTGGTTTCTTTTGCAGCAAAATTGGCAAAGCTTTATCTACTGCTTCAATGGTTTTCACCTTTTCTTTAAAGTTTCCGTCTTCTCCGAAGCTGTCCGTATACTTTATATGTATAAAAAGAAAATCATATCTTGAACAATTTTCTGTATATACTTTAAAAGCGTCTTCCGGAGTATTACCCGCATCCAAAACACTCATACCCACAAATTTTGATAGCCCTCTATACATTGGATAATGAGCTATACAAACAGGGTTAAGTTTAAATCTGTCCTGCATCCTGGGAATCCTGGGTTTAGCAGAAAATCCTCTCATTAAAAGTGAGTTGGCTGGTTTTAGATCCCCAATTACTTCACGAGCCTGTCGATAGAATTTATTTGCTATTTCTGCGGTAAATTTGGCTTTTTCAGTAAGAGGCTCTACTGCCAAAGGTTCTTTCCCTTCCATCAGCGGATCTGAATCAGTGAGCTTATCACATAAATCTTCTCCTCTGAACATAACTACAAACCTATGCTGCATACCCGGCTTTATTATTATTTCTACCCCATCTATAGACTTTATATTATTGCTCAATATTTCACAGATTTCCTGACATTTCTCTGTGGAAATTCTGCCGGCTCTCCTATCGGTTATAACACCATTTTCATCGGCTGAAGCAAAGTTACATCTTGCTGCCACGTCGCCATCTTTTATGTCCATATCCATACCCGCAGCTTCAAGCATACCTCTACCTATCTCATATTTCATCGGATCATAGCCAAAGAGCCCTAAATGCCCAGGACCGCTTCCCGGTGTAACTCCCGGCAACACAGGTATATGCCTTCCAAGGGCTGATTCTTTAGCCAATTTATCCATATTAGGTGTTATGGCATACTCTAAGGGAGTCTTCCTGCCAAATTCTTTGTTGGGAATATCACCAAGTCCATCCATAACAAGCAACACTATATTGGCATTATTGGATTGTACCAGTTTTTCAATCAATTCTTCATTAATGTCCATGAGCAACCCCTTCTTTCATATTGTTGTTGCCTTTATTATAACAATATACTATTTAATTTTGTACATTAGTTAATAAAATTATTCTTATCTGAACATATTGAGGACTATTGTAGTCAATCCTGTATGTTCAGCCAATATTTTAAAACCTATAGAAATAAGTATTATGCCCCCTGCAATCTCCGCTTTTTTCTTGAATATGCAGCCGCATTTGTTTCCAAGATAAACACCGATATAGCAGATTACAAATGTGATAAGACCTATAATTAAAGCAGAACTTAGTATGGAAGTCTTCAAGAAGGCGAAGCTTACCCCTACTGCCATAGCATCGATGCTTGTTGCTATGGCAAGCATGAACAATACTTTATTAGCCAATGGATCTGAGACATATTCACAATCCTCATCCATGGCTTCTTTCAGCATTTTTATTCCTATGAAGCCTAGAAGCACAAAAGCTATCCAGTGGTCATATTTTTCTATATAGTCCTTGAATCCTATTCCTAAAAGCCAGCCTGCCACAGGCATTAAAGCCTGAAAGCCACCCATGAACAAAGCTATCTTTACTCCATTTTGTGGTTTAAGATTCTTGATGGATATGCCGCTGCTTACTGATACAGCAAAAGCATCCATTGCCAGTCCAAATGCGATCATTACAATTGTCAAAATTCCCATTTTTATCCCCTTTCGTACTTCTACAGCATATGGAGTAACATACAAAAGCAAAATTTCTACAAAATTAAAAACTTATGCGCAGCAACCACTGCACATAAGTCTCATTATTTAAGGTATGCCAGATGTTTCCATCAGTATGTTGACATTACCCCGCAATTCTTGCGGTAATTACTCCCTTATGCGATATATTGTTTATATTGTTCCTTGTTATATTTTAGACTAAATATTGTATATAGTCAACATACTATTAATTCCTCTTAATTATATTGTTAGTTATTTAATATTTGTTGATATTTGGTTTCCTTTAGATTAATATAGAATAAACTAGTATAATTTACCAAGGAGGCTGAAGTATGAATTTCAAAGATTTTCTAACTAATATTCAATCAATAAGAAATTATGAAGATACTAATGTTGAGAGTTTTATACTAAGCGATATTAGAGCATACCTGGGCGAAATAAATACTACAGTAGGCAGAGAAAAAGGCTTTTCACTTATATTATTTGAAAATGGTCAGGATGTCTTCAAGAAGCTGGAAGGCGTAGGCGGGTACAGCGGAGTAATGATCAAGAGTCCCCACTATATAGGACTGAAGCTATACAACGAAAATGCTGAGACTGAGTTTTTAGGCGCATATTTTATGCAATCAGTAGTAAAGAAATTGTTTGAAATAGAATTGGGAAGCTGTTGGATAAATATCAGAAATGTGCCCTGCAATGTTAAAGCAGAACTCTTGAATGACGAAAATGGCAACATAAATTATATACTGGCCTTAGGTAAAGCAGATGAGAAAGCATTAAAGCAAAAATCCTCATCCTTACATGTGCAGAATATATCCACAAGCCCATACGGTTATAAGATTATCGAAGATAAAGGCATTGATAATGCAAGGCTTGCCGTTGGCGAAATAGTATACTTGAATCAGTGGGGAAATGAAGCAAGCTATGATGAATTGGAGAACAGAGGTATTGCAGATATATTCTTCTATGTAAGAAATGCTCCCTCCTATAAGAACATGCAACCTTGCCGCTTTATACTGAAAGATGGTGAAGCATACCTGGCAATACTCAATCCAGAAAACATAGAGAACTATGTGGATGCTGGAATCATGATGTATACAGCAGAAGGCCTGGCTAAGGATCTGGGCATACCAAGCAAATGGACCTTTGTGAAAGATAATGATGAAAACAAGGAATATAAAGTAGTAGCTAAAATAGAATTATAAAAGGTTGTAAGGCGTAAAAAAATAGGGGCAACCCTTGTGGTTGCCCGTGATTCGTATATTTATCAAACATGGCATTCATGACTCGCATACAACAAAAAGGAACATCCGCCTAACAACGGTGCGCCCCGTATCTTAATATCCTGTATAATCCTTTCTGTAGATAATCATTCTGGTAGTGTTATTGTCTTCTTCTGGAATATAATACTTGTCCTCTCTTAGCCCGCAAGCCCAGCAGCAGTATTCTGCTCTCATATGGCCTTGTTTGATAACCATTTTTACCGCATCTAAACCCAAATCCTCAAAGCAATGCTTCACCGCAGCTTTAAGGGCATCTTTACCATAACCTTTTCCTATATATATCTTTTGTCCTATAAGCATATCGATGTTTGCACTATTATCTTCCGCTACTTCTATTGTCAGTTTTCCTATGGTTATACTGTCTTCAGTGTTGATAGTGTAAACTTTTATGTTTTCGTCATGGCTGCAAATCAATTTTCTTAATGACTCTACTTCTTCAGATAAACACTTATGGTAATTTTGGGTTATTAGAGGATCACATGCCCATGTATGCACCATCTTCAGATCTTCTTCCGTCATCGGCACTAGGACAGATTTCTGACCCATAATAACATTAATCACAGCAACAGCCTCCACATAATAATAATAAATTGGAACAAATACA
>NZ_JAWLCK010000116.1:2472-8036 GCF_041687175.1 Lutispora sp. | reverse complement strand
TTGGTTACCGGCGGGAATGGCTGACCCTTGCGTGTGAAAACTGAAACCGGTTCAGGACGGTCAGAATGCAGATTGTCGTCATTTACTGCCTGAACAGTATATAAATATGTGCACCCGAAAACAGCTGTTTCATCATAGAAGGTCTTTTTCCCCGTAGGGTCCTCTCCCCTTGGAATAGTTATTTCCCCTACCTTGGTCCAGTTGATTCCTTCAGCCATATCCTTATCAAGGCTGCTGTAGGGTACTACCCCCAGAATACCGTATTCATCTGCAATAGCCTTAAAGGCACTAAGCTTGCTGGTTATAGATACACCTGACAAATTGCTTATGAAATCAGATCTGCCTGTCATCTGTGTCTTGAATCTGCTGGATATGCCAGTCGTAAATCCAGGTGTTTCAGTTGTAGTCATATCCAACAAGGCTGGTATTGTAAACGGAGCAGCAGATGCCACATATGCTTTTTCAGGCACACCTGATGAACCTTCCAATTTTGCAATAGTATCCCGGTACATATCCAGATTGAACATTTTGCTGAATAATTTCGGCTCTATGTCATTTAATTTTTTCAAATCCTTATCGAGGATGCTGGGAATTCTACACCTGTATATAATATATTTACTGGCATTGGCAACTCCCAGGAAATTTATCTGGTTAATTTCCTTTTTTGAAAAAGGAACCAGCATGGCAGGCGGTTGAGGTGCTACAGTGGAAGGAACTCTGTATTTTGTAATTGCTCCATTTTCCGATTCCACTCCCCATACGCTTACCGAAACCACCTTGTAATAATAGTAGTGGGCAACAGTCTGATCTACCTTTTCACTATAAACTGTATTCTTGAGATTATCGGCCACCATACTCCACTTCAGCGCGGAAAGATTCTGATCATCTTCGAAGTATGGCACTTCTGCTCTATAGACCCTGAAGTAAGATACCTGAGGATCCTGGGGGCGATCCCAGTTCAGTTTTACCCATCCAGCAGGAATAAACTCACCAAAGGGTTTTAGTATATCTTCATAGGTCTTCTCAGGTATGAGACATATCATGTAGATATATAAACGCCCGTTTTTCTTTTCTACAGTATCGGTGCATTGATTGACATCGGTTTTAGCTGTTTTAAGCTTCCAGTCAAAGGCCTCTAATGCTTCTTCCTTGCTCATGCTGCGCAAGGCTTCCTTGGATATTCCGTCGGCATATGCCCTGTAAACAGCATACCCCGAAATGCCTTCTCCCGGATAATGATTCCAGGTAAAATCAAGGGATCCGGATTGGGAAACTTCCTCGTTGGACAATACCACCATATCCAAAACATCCCTCGGATTCGGCAAGTTATCCAGTTCAATGTTCACCTGCTGAGGTGCTGTTTTGTAGTCAAAGCTTAGGGCATCGGACAAAGAAAAACCTATCTGTGGTTGAGTGCTTGCCTGAAGGGGTAAAAGTTGGGATGTCTGGCTCTGCTGATTTCCAATCATTCCTGATATGTCTATAGATTTATTGCCTTCCAAAACGGCTGATATATCTGTCTTTTCAGTTCGCATATACCTTCGGAAAAATCCGGGAGGAAGCTCTTTCTTGTCTTCTAGTGCCTGGTTGTGGCGCATCATAGCTATAACATTGGTGGGATTCTTCGGTGGGGATTGTGTTGCATAACCCACCACTTTGGATTGAGACCACATGCTTTCATTTCCCCAGCTATCAAGAGCAGCAACCCAATACTTATAGTAATATCCGGGCTCAATAGTGCTATCCTGGTATATGACATCCACCCTATCCTCAGTATCAGGATTAATTGTAAACTGCCTTTTCTTCAAAGTCAGTGAATTTATTGGCTTCAAATTAATGACAGTTTGATTCGATAGTTCCAGTTCATCTACAAAGGACAAATAATCAATGCGATCCAATTCCTCCGGAATGCCGAAAACTCCATTGCCCTGTGCTTTACTTCGATATATTACAAATACATCCGTATCATCAGAAGTCCTGGCAATTGGCAAAGCAATACCGGCGCTCCATTTGTTCTGCTCAAAAAGCTGTACATATCCTTTTGGAGTGCGACCGCTGATTCGTGTAGATAAAACAGGCTCTCCCAGAAAAGGCTGATCAGGAGGGGTAACCTTCTGAACCTTTATTTCCAGTTCCTCAGAAAAATCGCTTACTCTTCCGAAAATATCTAGGGCTTGAAGTCTATAGACCAGCTCATCCCCATTTCGCACATTCTTATCTTCGTAGAAAACAGGTGTTTCATAAAGTATACCGTCCTCTTCGGTATAAGATATAGCCACAGGTATGTCGTTGATGAGCGTGAAATTATCCTCTCCCTTCTTCTTACGCTCAATAAAGTAGCCGGATATGATGCTCCTGGAGTATTCCGATTCAGGAGCCTTCCACCTGAAAGATACCATGTTGTCAGCTCCATAGCCCATGAAATCCTTTGGAACTTCAACAGGCTCTTCCACGCCGTATTTCACAGTGACACTGTAGGAGCCATTTCCAACTATCCCTGCTCCTACCTGCTCAGGGGTTATTCTGCTGTTTTCTCCAATCAATGGTACCAGGGTGTATTTGACGCTGGCATTTAAGTCCATATGGATGTCCTCAAGATTATCCTCATATCCCAAACCGCTTTCATTGGCAAACTGTTGATTGACAAATGCATTTGTCATGATCATTTTTCTGGATTTTAAAAGCTTATCTATGATCATTTCCTTTTCTGATTTGGCTGCCTCTCTGGCAGGCTCGGTAATAAGTGTGTTTCCATGAAGCAAGGCTTTTCTCTCAGCAAGAGGAACAGGAATGGCCTTTATCTCATTCTTGAAGTGTATATCGTTTCTCTGGAATGCATCAATTTGAGGCATTCTTTCTTCAATGCTTCCAGGTTGGCTGAATAAGCTTTCCTTAATAAGCATGAAGTTTTGCTCACCTGTTATCTTGGTATACTCAATAGAAGGTTTAACATCGCTATAAACCAGTTTGTTGAATTCGCTTACCGATTTCACCCCTATTTTTTTCATCTTGTCTGAATCAAGATTTGCATCTTTGTATAGCTCAACGATATAGGGAGAGAAATTATAATTTGAATTCTCTAGCTGTAAAATCCTAGTCATGCTCCCCAAACCTTGGGCTATTAACTCAGTTTTACCGTTTAATGTTCTGAATAGATTGTATCCTTTTTCAGGTATCCATTCCTCGTCTGGAGTCCATCTCAGAACTATTTTGTCAGGTGTAGTCCATGTCCCTTTCATAGGATTGCTTATTCCCGTCTGCAAGGATAAATCACTGGGCTTGATACCTCTGCCTTGTTTTTGTCTCAGTATTCCCGCCTCATCCTTTTCATAATTTGTAAATCCTGTAATGATCGGTGTTATCAATGTAACAATCAGCAAGATGGCTATAAGTTTATAGGGCCTTTTCATTTCAATCCCCCTTTTATAGAATTTTCCCAGCGATACATAGGAATTTCTGATCTAAATGGATTAAATTGCCTATATATTCTATTTTAGCTAAAATATCTTACAATAAGTACACCTTAAAGTATTAGGCTTATAAATAAGATGAATAGACAGAGTTGTTTGACACTGCATATTAAATGGCATAATATAAAGAATGTAAGTAATTTTTGCGACGGTAGGTGAAACAATGCTTTATCAACTATTCAGTACATTTTTTAAAATTGGCTGCTTTACCATAGGAGGCGGCTATGCCATGGTTCCTGTAATACAGAGGGAAGTCGTAGAGAATAAAAAGTGGATAAGCCAGGATGAGTTTCTGGATGCTATTGCGCTGACCAATAGTTTGCCTGGTCCTTTGGCCACGAATACAGCAACTTATGTAGGATATAGAATGGCAGGAATACCGGGAGCTGTAACAGGAGTTCTGGCAACAGCTTTACCATCTTTCCTTATAATACTTGCCATAGCAGTCTTCTTTACCACCATAAAGGATAGTGCAGCGGTTCAGAACATTTTTAAAGGCATAAGACCTGCAGTAGTATCTTTAATAACATTTGCGGTAATCAAGCTGGCAAAGTCCATAGGTTTAAAAAGCAAGAACCTTCTTATATCACTGGGTACTCTTCTAGGTATGGTATTTTTAAATATTCATCCTATTGCAGCCGTAATAGTATCTGGGATTTTAGGCTTCTTCTTTTTCAGAGAGGAGGCTGCTAAATAATGAATATATTATGGGAAATCTTCTTTTCTTTCCTGAAGATTGGGGCTTTCAGCTTTGGAGGAGGATATGCAGTCATATCCATGATTCAGAAAGATATAATATTGGATAAAGGCTGGATAAATGCAGAAGAGTTCATTGATATAGTAGCAATAGCGGAGATGACTCCCGGGCCTATTGCAGTTAATTCTTCTACATATTTAGGCTATAAGATGACAGGTATTTTAGGTTCCTTGCTGGGTACCATAGGAGTGCTTTTGGTTCCCACATTACTGGCGCTGATTGTTTCCATATACTTCAACAAATTTAAACATCTTGATTGGGTCAAGTGGGTATTAAAAGGAATAAGGCCTGCGGTTCTGGGCATCATAGCCGCTGCCTGCTTTACTATAGGGAAAGTATCCTTCGTTGATATAAAAAGTGTGATAATTGGTGCTCTGATTTTTATTGGGGTATATAAGCTTAAGATAAGTCCCATACTGGCAATTGTTATATCTGGAGGACTTGGACTCATACTATACGGCATGCCTGTTTGATGTTCATTGCGTTGCCTGTGGGATTCTTTATATTAGAACTCAGAGCTCAGTACTCAGAACTCAGATTTAGGTATTCCCCTTGGGTCTTTATAAAGAACACGGATTTACACGGTGGGTTACTTTATTTAACCACTAAAGGACACTAAAGTATGAATATTAGATATGTGCTTCTGATATGAGAGTTCGCTTTGGCAGTTCTACAGCTTGATCTCACAAAAAGCCTAACGGCACCCAAAGGACCTCCATGTCCTGGATGCCTAGGCTGGCATCCGTGCCAGCCTTACGGCTTTTTTGCTCGCTCTTCGCTAAGAACTATAACAAAGCTCACAAAATATCCTCAGCACATATCTGATATCCGCATACTGTAGCGTTCTCCCATACTATAGACCTCACTGTACCTTAGAAAGCTACAGTACCTAAAGAATAAGCATATGTGCAGTTTACAAGGTTATTGATTTTGGCAACTCTAAAGCTCATATCCTAAGAAAAATCTAACGCCTCCCAAAGGGCCTCCATGCCCTGGAAGGCTTGGGCACCATCCATGCTGCCCATACGATTTTTCTAAGGATACTTCGCTAAGAGTTACTAACAAAATCAATAAATATGTTCACTTACACATATGCTTATTCTTTAGCTTATGTAGCGTTATAAGATTGACTTTATAGCAACTTCAGTATGAATATAATTAATATGCACTCTTTAGTGTCTTTTAGTGGTTTCAAATAAACCCTCCAGAGGAATACCCCAGGCAACGTGACCAAATCTATGTTTAAAAAACCTCTTCACAGTCAATAATACTAGCTGTGAAGAGGTGATTTTTTTGAGTGTTAAAATAGGTGTGCCAAGGGGTATGTATTTTTATAA
>NZ_JAWLCK010000116.1:0-2372 GCF_041687175.1 Lutispora sp. | reverse complement strand
ATGTTTAAAAAACCTCTTCACAGTCAATAATACTAGCTGTGAAGAGGTGATTTTTTTGAGTGTTAAAATAGGTGTGCCAAGGGGTATGTATTTTTATAAGTTTTACCCCTTTACCAAGAGATTTTTAACGGAACTGGGTACGGAAGTTGTTCCATCACCGCCTACAAATAAGGAAATACTGGACATGGGATCCAGGTATTGCATAGATGATGCATGTCTGCCTGTGAAGGTATATCATGGCCATGCAGAGTATCTTAAAGACAAGGTTGATTATTTGCTGATACCCAGGCTCACCAGCATTGTACCAAAAGAATACATATGCCCCAAATTTGGAGGCTTGCCTGAGATGGTGAAATACTCTGTTAGCGAATTACCTAAGCTAATTGATGTAGAAGTCAACATGTATAAAAATAGAAGGGATCTTATCAATTCTATATTAAAAGTAGGTTCTATGTTCACAAAAAATCCTTACAGAATAAAAAGGGCTGCTGATAAAGCTGCTAGAGAACAGAAAATATATGACAACAGCCTTCTGAAGGGTGAATTGCCCTGTAAATATATTGATGGAACTGATGTTACCAAGAGCAATAGTGGTCCTTTGGTAGGCATAGCTACTCACTCCTACCTTCTTTATGATAACTTTATCAACATGAATCTTCTAGAGAAACTGTCCAATAGAGGTATAAGATTTTTATTGCCTGAAATGTTGGAGAAAAAGGTCATAGAAGAAAAATGCCAGATCCTTGAAAAAAGAATGTTCTGGAGCAGCAGCAAGGACCTGATAGGAAGTGCTCTATACATGATGGAAAACAAAAAAATAGATGGAATATTGATGCTTACTTCCTTTGGCTGTGGCATCGATTCATTATCCATTGATCTAATCCAACGATTGGGAAGAAAGAAATATCATAAGCCCTTCATGGTAATGACCCTTGATGAGCATACAGGCGATGCCAATTTCAATACTAGACTGGAAGCTTTTCTTGATTTGATAGATAGGAGGCAAGCTAATTGAGATTGACTTATCCCCATATGGGTGAAGCATATATTGCAGTAAAAGCTATGTTTGACGATTTAGGCATTGAAAGTATAATCCCTCCTTTCAGTACAGATAACACCCTTAGAATTGGTGCTAAAGAATCTCCGGAAGGAATATGCCTTCCCTTTAAGATAATGCTTGGCAACTATGTAAAAAGCATAGAAGAGGGCGCAGACACCATAGTCATAACTGGAAGCTGCGGACCTTGTCGCTTCGGCTATTATGGTCCTCTGCAAAAGCTAATATTGGAGGATATGGGCTACCATGTAGATATGATTATTTTGGATCCTCCAAGGGAAGGTATAGGAAAGTTCATCAATAACATAAGAAAATTAAGCGGGAGAATAAGCTCGAAGACTTATAAAGTATTTATGGATGCCTATAAGGTGTGCGAAAAAATCGATGAACTAAATCAAGTACAATATTATGTAAGACCAAGAACCAAGGATAAGGCAAAAGTGAATAGCATAATCCATGGCTTCAAATCCAAGGTGCTGAATGCAAAAGGTACAAAGGAAATATCAGAACTCATAGATGTTACAAAGGATCAGCTCCTGGCTTTAGATATAGATATGGATATGAATCCAATAAAGATAGGCATAATTGGAGAAATTTATACAATAATAGATCCTTTCTCCAATCTTAATGCAGAAGAAAGGCTGGGAAATATGGGTGCAGAGGTTCACAGATCCATGACTGTTAAAGATTGGGCAGAGAACAATCTTGTTAAGCCTCTGAGAAGAGAAGAACCTTACGAGTTGGAAAAAAAGTTGTCTGAACCCTACCTCCCAGTGCTTATAGGCGGGCACACCCAACAGTGTCTAGGCCATGCTGTTAATTATGCCCTCTCCGGCTATGACGGCATGGTCCAGATTTATCCCATGGGATGCATGCCTGAAATAGTATCCCGATCCATACTACCTCAGATTGAAAAGGATTATGACATACCAATCCTATATCTCATAGTGGATGAACAAACGGGAGAAGCAGGATACCAGACAAGACTTGAAGCATTTTATGATTATGTTGAAACTCGAAAAAATAGGCGAAGCTGACATGTTTCGCCTATTGTTAATCAAAAATAATTCCCAGAATACCTGCTTTTATCTTTTCAATATTCCAAATGCTATCAAGTGCAATCATTTCTTTAAGATCGCCTTTATATATGATATTACTCTTTAGGGCAAGGAAGTTTTGTGGTCTGACAAGATTTCTTGATATGTTAAAGTCTGCAATACCGCTTTCCTTAAGCACATAATATACAAATTCCGAGCATAAAAAACTATTATCATAACATGCTTCTTTGTTAAATAAGCTATCAATTAATCCTCTA
>NZ_JAWLCK010000115.1:0-8111 GCF_041687175.1 Lutispora sp. | reverse complement strand
TTTTTTATATAGTTCAAAGTTACATTAGAAATGAGCTTAACAGGAAAAGCTGCTGAACAAGCAGCAGCTTTTTTCCATTGGCTCCATTTTACATCGAATTTATCTCCATTTGCTTTGCAGTATTCATAGAACTTATTCAGAAAAACTATCCTTTCCTTGTTATAGAAAGATTGTGCGGTACTTTCTTTAAAATTCGCCAATGCCACTTGTCTGTCTATAATTTCTTCTGCGGTGGCTGACTGGTAATTTTTCATCATATCATACATGATCATAAAAGTAGCAGTTCTTCCTATACCTTCCTTACAGTGAAAATGGTACCAGGATTCTTTAGGTTGAGCCTTAATACTATCTACAAAGTAATCAACCATGTCATCAGTTGGTATTCCTCCATCCCTGACTGTTACCCGTAAATAAGACAATCCTTTTGATTTGACAAGATGGTCCTCATTTTGAACATTTGTAGGTGTTACAGTTATTTTAGGATGGTTATAAAAATTAATAGGTTTATTCAGCTTTATGCTTTTTAGTTTTTTGACTTCATCCACCAAAACCTGGTCTCTAGTCAAGCCCACATTGGCGTTATTTTTTTCATCTGCCCAGCTGACCGAGTATTCATTGATGAATCCATGGGATTCCTGTCTCAAATCTACCACTGTTATTGGCAGTGAGGTTCTAATAGCATCAATCAACATAGGAAGATTCTTCACTGTGAATTGTTGACTGCCTGAGATATTTAATTTATCTAACCCTGTTAAATTTAAGTTTTTGTTGTCTTTTATAATGGTTAAGTCTGTAGTTTTACGAAAATTCCTGGGCAGAATATCTACATGACCAGGAGAATCTACCACAAGATTTACATCTTTTTTTACATCCATAGATTTAGCTTCAATGCTCGCGGCTGTCAAGAATGTCAATGAAATGGATATTATCAACATTAATAAAAATGATGCCACTCTTTTGAAATTTTTGCCCAATTTAATCCCTTCTTTCCTTATAAAATGATTAAGGTGAGTAATCATAGTATAAGGTGACGAAACTAATTCTATTCAAGTTATCCATGCTACAAACTCCACTAATTGCCATAATTACATAATTTAACTGGAAATTTTCATTTTAATTTTTCTATAATGAAAACGCCAGAAGATAAAGTTATTTACTGATTCACTCTATCTTCTGGCACTTACTTAAATCTCATACCTCAAATTCAGAACAGTCTATCTTATATTTGCTGATTTTTCGATACAGAGTATTTCTTCCTATCCCTAGTGCTTTTGCACAATTGGTAATGTTGCCCTTAAATCTCTTCAGAGCTTTTATAATAATCTCCTTCTCTACTTTTTCCAGATTAAATTCGGCTTCTTCTATATCTATATAGTTTTCATTACCGATAGCCTTTTTGCTTTTTATATGGTTGTGATCAATACAACCTGTATTTAACACTAGTTCTATCAGATTCTCAAGTTCTCTTATATTACCGGGCCAATCATATTCAATCAATTCTTTCAGGTAATCCTTAGTTAATTCAATAACCTTCTTATTAATTCGTTTTGATATTTTATTCATAAAATAATCTATCAATAGCGGAATATCGTCCTTTCTCTCCCTCAAGGCAGGCAGCCTAAGTGGCAGAACATTAAGCCTGTAGAATAGGTCCTTTCTGAAATTTCCCCTGTTTACTTCTTCTACCAGGTCTTTGTTGGTTGCGGCTATAATTCTAACATCTACAACGATCTCTTTGGTACTGCCTATCCTGCATACGGTACCCTCCTCGATTACTCTCAGCAGCCTGGTTTGCATATCAAGAGGCATCTCTCCAACTTCATCCAGAAATATAGTTCCTCCATCTGCTATCTCGAACTTCCCAGGATGGCCATTCTTCTTGGCTCCGGTAAATGCACCCTCCTCATAACCAAAAAGCTCGGATTCTATCAAGTTTTTGGGAATGGCGCCGCAGTTCAGGGCTACAAAGGTTTCATTTCTTCTATTACTATAGTTATGAATAGACTGGGCAAAAACTTCTTTTCCTGTACCACTCTCTCCCATTATCAGGATGGTGGACCTGCTGTCAGCAATTTGCTTAGCAAACTCAATGGTTTTGAGAAACTCTTTATTATTCCCAATTATCTTATCAAAGGTATATATAGCTTGTCGCCCCATTATCTTATTTGCTAATTTTCTTACCTTTCTTACTTCTTTAAAAACATAAACAACACCATTCAAGTTTTCCTTAATATCTCGTATAGGATAAACACTTAGATTGTACTGCAATACATTTTTCCTGGAGTTAACAAATACATCCTCATCTAAGTAATTATCATTGAGCCTGATTGCCTTAATGGCATTATCCCAGTCTTCAAACAAACTATACGCCTTCTTTTGTTTCATTTCTTCCTCTGTATAACCAAACAAATATAGCATGTGCTTGTTTACTGTAATTATATTTCCATCCAAATCCGATGTCATAATACCAGCAGGAATGGAGTCAATTATTGTATCCGTGTATATCTTGGCCGATTCCAATTTCTTATTATATTCAATAATCTCCAGCATCTTTTCTATTGCATTTACTGCTGCAACTACCATACCCAGTGTATGAGAATTGACAGAGTCATAATATCCTGTCAAATCCAGCACCCCGATAAGCTTATTATTAGCATCCATTATTGGTGCTGCTGAGCAGGTCCATTTATGATAAGCCTTTATATAGTGATCTTCTCCGGAAATTTGTATTGGCTTTTTCTCTGTAAGTGCCAGGCTCATTGCATTAGTTCCGATATTTTCTTCATCCATATAAGCTCCCGGTATCATTTTGATAGCAAATGCTTCCTCTAATATCCCTTCGTCACCAATAACGTTTAGAATACATCCGCTTTCATCTGTTAAAATAGTAAAAAAATTAGATCCCTTAACAAAATTATATAGATGCTCAATAAAGGGCTTAGACAATTCTATTAATTCTCTATTCCTTTTTAATACTCTTTGAAGAGCTGCTCCTTCAATTATCTTGCGACTATACTTAAGCTCTGTGTCCAAATTTCGTAATCTACACCTTTCCTTGGATGCCTCAATACTTTTTCTTATATTGAGCTCAGTAGCCTTATTCATTACTTCCATCCCCTAACAATTATTTCAGTATTTATTAATATTCTCTTCAGAAAATTTTTTTCCTTCGTTTTTCAAGGCAACAGAGAAAAAAATGTGTCATTATTGACCACTGTATCTAAATAGAACACTCATTACGCCCGATTATGTTCCATAATAGAGCATAATATCAAGCTGATTTTTTCATATGGGTATCTGCAGCCGGAAACCATTGTATATTAACAATCATGTAAAAAGCATTCTCACAACTTTATTGGCACATAAATTGCAATAAGTTGTTAAAGATAGGCAGATTATTAATTAAAGGAGGTAATTTGATGAATAAGTTCATAAGAGTGGATATGACTTCATTGAAGGTTACCATCGGAGAAGTTCCCGAGAAGTATGTGGGTTTGGGAGGTCGTGCGCTTACCTCTAACTTTATTGCTGACGAAGTAAAACCTACTTGTCATCCCTTGGGTAAGAATAACAAGTTAATATTTGCCCCAGGCTTGCTTAGCGGTACCTCCGCTCCCAATTCCGGACGTATTTCCGTCGGAGCAAAGAGCCCGCTTACAGGTACTATTAAAGAAAGCAACTCAGGCGGCTCCTTCTCACAAAAAATGGCCAGAATGGGTATAAAGGCCTTAGTTATTGAAGGTATGCCTACAGATGATAAATTCTATGTAGTAAAAATTGATACTAAAGGTGTGTCAATAGATGAAGCTCCGGCAGAGATCCTTGGAGGCACCGGCAACTATGAGGCAATAAAAGTATTAAATGCTAAGTACGGTGAAAAGGTAGGTATTGCTCTTGCCGGTCCAGCAGGTGAATACCGCTTGCCTACTGCGAATATTTCCTTTAAAGACCCTGAGAGCAATTTACGAAGTGCCGGACGCGGAGGTTTAGGCGCTGTAATGGGTTCCAAAAAAGTAAAAGCTATTGTTATAGATGATACAGGTGCTGGTACAGTATCTATTGCTGACCCAGAAAAATTCAAAGCTGCTTCCAAGGTATTTGCTAAAGCCCTTTTGGATCATCCGGTTTCCGGTCAAAGCTTGGCAGCCTATGGTACTGATGTATTGATAAACATACTAAACGAAGCCGGTGGCCTGCCAGCTAATAACTTTACAGCTGGCAGAATAGAACACAATGATAATATATCCGGTGAAACACTAAACTCAACTATTTCAGAGCGTGGAGGCGAAGGCAAGGTATCCCACGGCTGTCATCCCGGTTGTGTAATCAGATGTTCACAATGGTATCCGGACAAACAGGGCAAATACATTACCAGCGGATTTGAGTACGAGACCATATGGGGACTTGGTGCCAATGCCGCGATTAAAGATTTGGACGATATAGCTTATATAGACCGAGCAATGGACGATGTAGGCGTTGATAGTATAGAAACAGCCGTAGCTGTGGCCACTGCAATGGATGGCGGATTGCTGCCATGGGGTGACGGTAAGGCTGTGCTGGATGCTGTTAAGCAAATTGCTGTTCCTACACCTCTTGGACGTATCCTTGGAGGAGGTACTGCCGTTGTAGGCAAGGTATGCGGACTTTACAGAACTCCAGTAGTAAAGGATCAGGGCATACCCGCTTATGATCCGCGTCCTATCAAGGGTATTGGTCTAACATATGCTACTACCCCAATGGGAGCTGACCATACCGCCGGCTATTGTATATCCGGTAACATCCTGAAAGTTGGAGCTAACATGGATCCACTGAAGAAAGATGGTCAGATTGAATACGCAAGAGCTATGCAAATCGGAACAGCTGCAGTTGATAGTACTGGAATGTGTCTCTTTGTATACTTTGGTATAGCTGATAATCCAGAAGGATATCAAGCCCTTATTGACATGATAAATGCACAGTATGGCTGGTCTCTTACAGCATCAGATGTAGATGAACTTGGTAAATCTGTGCTTAAAGTAGAGCGTGCCTTCAATAAGGCTGCTGGTTTTACTAATGCTCATGACAGATTACCGGAGTTTTTCGAGTATGAACCATGTCCACCACATAATGTGGTTTGGGATTTTACTCCTGAAGAGATCGATGAAGTATTCAATTTCTAGTACTCCATAGCATTTATTTTAAATTTAATATCGGAGGAGTGAAAATGGGTGAAAAAGGAAAGAAAACCATTGAGGTCAGGGGCTTTCTTCACTTAGATAAATTCTTGAGAAAAAAGCATGGTACCATTCCCTTAATTCATGAAATTGAAGAAGCAATTAAAGGTTCAGAACTAGCCAAAATACTTGAAATTCCCCTGGAAGAAATAGAAGTCATCTTTGTCAATGGTTTTGTTCAAGCCTTAGACCACATTATTCATCCAGGTGATAGAGTAGCTTTTCTGCCACCCGGTTGTCCGGGTCCATATAGGATAGCTCTTGGCTTTTACGGGAAAAACCAAAATAATGAAGCAAACTTTAAGATAAAAAGGAAGGACTAATGCCCTATGAGTGACATATAAATGAATTTTAACCTGACCTTGACTAAAAGATTTAAAAAAATCTGTTGTGAAAGGATCAAATATAAATGATATGTGTAAAAGTGCGTTTATTTGCAACCTTAAGAGAAAATCGTGATAAGGAAATAATAATCGAATTACCTGACGGAGCAACTCTTTTAGATGTTGTTAAGCACTTAAACATTCCTAAAGAGGAGGCCTCGTTACTGTTAATTAATGGAGTATTTGCAAAGTTAGATAAAGCACTTGAGGACAATGACACGGTATCAATATTCCCTCCAGTGGGAGGAGGCTAAAATAATGATATGGCGTCAGCACATAAGAACTTATCTTATAAGAATTATCTGATTAAGGCTTACCTTGGTGTGTCTAAAATGAAAACAGCCTGAAGGCATCAACATTACATGCTTTCAGGCTGTTTTTGTATTTACTTGTGATAGGGTTCGCCATTTATTACCAAATACATAAATTATTATTTTACATGTAAAAAGACCTCCTAAAAAGGAGGTCCATTTAAACTATCGAGTTAGATTAATCGGTAGGGTGGCACTCCTACATCTCTTTAAAGACCATTTCTGGCGTGGCAGCTGCCTGTTCTGCCCTCAATTAATCTAATCTCATTAATATTCTATCTATATTATAATATCGCTATTCACTAAGTGTCAACCTTTTTTTGAATTCGACTACTGTCCCTCTTTTTAAATATTCCTGCAATTGCTTTTGTGAAAGTGGATACATTGTTCTAAATGCTAAATCTCCTTGTTGCTTTATTCTTACAACAACAATCAGCAATTCGTCAATTCTCTTTATAAACTCCAGACTATTTTTATGTGGATGCACTCCGATATAATCAGGATTTTCAATAACCTCAGGTATTGCAGCAACATGATATTCAAAATCAATTTCGCTTTTGAAATCACCTTTGTGCTTTTGTATATATTTAAATCTATCTTCCCATAAAATTATATCACAAGGATCACGGTTTAAGTTAAGCAAATCGATTATTTCTTTACTTAAAACACCGATTTTAACACTATTAAAGCCTGATTTCAAGTTGTTTATATTAAGTTTATCCGCCATACAATCCTCCCACAAAATATATGTCAATTATAGCACACATATAACTTAAATGAAATGTTTTGTAGGATTATTGTATAAAATGTAAAATATAGCACTTAATAATGTTCACAAACAGACTTCATAGTACTCACTGATGGTAGGGTTCTCCATGTCATATACAATCATCTTTTCTCGTTTTTACTAAAAGCATTATATCTCTAATATGTTTTGAATCAAGTTTATTAAGTGATTTACCATATTTCTTGTCACTGTTTTTGCTACTTGTATTCTTTCAACTTTTAATAATATAACTATTATGTATTTCCGAGGGAGAACATATAGAGAAGTCCATATTCCACCTGCTAAAAAGCTCCAGATTTTTTCTGGTGCTTTTCGCTTATTTCTTTCTAATTTCATAGTCAACAACAGTCCTCCATTTACCAATCTGATCTTTCCAACAACCTTTTCTTACTCCGACTCTCAGAGCACCAATCTTATTTTCATAAACATATTGAGCCCCTGTGTTTTCAAGCATAGTATCCCAAGCAATTTTCTCTATGGAACACTTAGAGTTAATGCTTTCATCTGTAAAAAGAAATTCAAACAGCATTCTGATGATTTTATGCCCGTATCCACTGTTCTGGTAATAAAACTGCATATTTTCCACCCAGTATATGCTATATCCCCTTTAATATCGTAGTTTAACTCATCTACAACCTCTCCATCAATTTCTATAATACAAAGCTGACTTAATTGGTCCTTCCTGCTTATAATTTTTTCAATAATATTTTGTAAAGACTGACCTAATTCATTAGGGAAGCCTGCATTGACCTTACCCTGAAAAAATAGACACAAAGAATGGCTAGTTTTCTATGTTCTTCTTTGCATCTATTCAATTTATAATTAAGCAATCACGAACAACCTTTCAAAATCTGCTGGAGACTTATATCCAAGTCTTGAGTGAAGTCGTATGCGATTATAAAAGACCTCTATATAATCAAATACTGCTAGACGAGCTTCTGCTCTTGTTTTGAACCTTGTTAGGTAAATAAGTTCAGTCTTTAATGTGCCAAAGAAGGATTCCATACAAGCGTTGTCATAACAGTTTCCTTTGCGGCTCATGCTTGATATAAAACCATGCTTACTTAGAAGTTCTTGATATTCATAGCTTGCATACTGAGTACCTCGATCAGAATGATGTATTATTCCTGTAGGAGGATTATATCTTCCAATAGCCTGCTTTAAAGCATTTATTACAAGTTCTTTAGTCATTGTGCTATCCATAGCCCAGCCAACAACCTTACGATTAAATAAATCAACAACTGCAGCAAGATAAAGCCAGCCTTCATTTGTAGGTATGTATGTTATATCTGCTACCCAGGCCTGGTTAGGTGCTGTAGGATTAAAGTTTCTATTTAAAATGTTATCAGCAACTGGATAGTTATGCTTTGAGTTAGTTGTAGCTTTGAACTTTCTCTTTGTTTTTGGCTTTATATTA
>NZ_JAWLCK010000114.1:0-8160 GCF_041687175.1 Lutispora sp. | reverse complement strand
CAGCCGGATATAGGTATAGCTGTGGATATTACGCCTGCTCATGATTATCCCTGTGACTTGGAAGGAAGCAATACCTTGGGAGAAGGAACAGGCATAAAGGTATCGGATCCATCTGTTATTTGTGACGAGTATCTGGTAAGCGAGATGGTGAAATGCTGCGAGGAAAATGATATAAAGTATCAATATGATGTAATAGCCAAAGGAGGTACAGATGCCAGTTCAATAAATCTGTCCAATTACGGTGTAAGAGCCAGTGGCATATCAATAGTAACCCGATATCCCCATGGCCCTAACAGTATGGTTAACATGGGCGATGTGGAGGCTTCCATAAAGCTATTAAGCAAGTATGTGAACAGAAAGTTTGAATTTTAATAGAATAATAATTTAATTCACCCCCTGAGCCGGAGCAGTTTTGCTTCGGTTTTTATTTTGGCTTCAGATAATTGTATATATATTCATATTTTTGTTATATACATTGACTAGTATGAATATATTTTTTTGAGGGCAAGTCTAAATTCAAATATATTTTAATAAAAATGGGGGGTATATTATGAGGTCAAAACTAGCATTATTGCTTGCCGTTGTATTTTTAATGGCTTCTTTACTTATGGGCTGTGGAGCACAACAACCTGGACCAACTGAAACTCAGGAAGAGGCAGAAACACCGGCAGAGACTGAGCAACCAGCAGCGGTTGAAACTGTTAAAATTGGCGCCATACTGCCTTTGACAGGCGGTGCTGCTGCTACAGGAGTTAAGCTACAAGCAGCTATGGAGGTTGCACAGGATATTATAAACGGAGAATATCCTGAACTAGCAAAAGTTCCTTTAGCCAAAGAAACAGGATTGCCAAATCTAGGCAATGCCAAACTTGAGATTGTGTTTGCAGACCATCAGGGGAATCCTGAAATGGCCAAATCTGAAGCTGAAAGGCTCATAGAGCAAGGAGTAGCAGGATTGGTTGGCTCATATCAGAGTTCTTGTACAAAACCTGCCAGCCAGGCAGCAGAACAATATGGGGTACCCTTTGTTGCCGGATCCTCATCATCAGCAGCCTTGACAGAGAGAGGACTTAACTATTTTGTGAGAGTTGCTCCCAATGATGATATAGAAACAGCAATGTTCTTTGACTATTTGATACATCTCAATGAGAAGTACAATGCAGGAGTTAAGACAGTAGCTGTTGCTTACATAGACAATGAATTTGGAGTTCACGCTAAAGAAATGGTAGAAAAGTGGGTTAAAGAGAAATATGGAGCTCTTGGTTTTGAATTAGTAGGCGTTGTACCCTATGCAGTGGATGTAACAAATGTTGACACAGAGGTACAGCAGATTAAGAGCCTCAATGCAGATGCAATTTTTCACGCTTCCTATATTGCTGATATAACCATGTTTGTAAATAAATATAAGGAGTTTAAGGTTAATCCAAAGGCAGTGCTAAACTACTGCGGAGGATTCCAGGATACTCAGTTTGTAGTAAATCTAGGCAATGACGGGGATTATTTTGCTGGTGGTGCGGCCTTCTCCGCTGATAAACTGGGTGATATGCCAGAACTTGCTGCTATAAACAAAATGTATAAAGCAAAGACAGGTGCGGACTTAGACGGACCTGCCTTAGAGGAATTCGCATCAGTACTGGTACTTGCTGAAGCCATCAATATGGCAGGTAATCTTGATGGAGATGCCATAATGGGTGTCATCAAGAAGACAGAATTCAAAGCTCCTTACTTTGCTACAGGCGCCATTAAATTTGATGCTAAAGGACAGAATGAGATATTGGCTTCCTATGTTGTACAGACTCAAAACAAGGAATACCGAGCAGTTTATCCTGTTGAAATTGCTACCGTAGAACCTGTTGCTCCTATTCCTCAATGGGATAAAAGATAATTGCTGAAGCTGGTGAGTGTCAAAGAACGGTTAAGTTCAGAATGGACTTGGCTAACATTCAGAGGGTGTTGAATCACCCTCTGAATGAAGTCTCATTCAATAATTAAAAGGAGAAGGGCTTATGATAATAGGACAGATAATAGCTAATGGAATACTGATGGGATTTATATATGCTTTAGTATCTGTAGGGCTGACCCTTACCTGGGGTGTTATGGATATAATCAATTTTGCCCATGGTGAATTTTTGATGATAAGCATGTACACAGCCTTTTGGATGTTTTCGCTTTTCGCCATGGATCCACTGATAGCCCTACCTATTTGCACAATACTGATTTTTGTCATTGGAGTATTGACATACTCAGGAATCATTAGAAGGGTTATTAATGCACCAGGGTTGACTGCATTATTGGCTACCTTTGGATTAAGCATGTTCCTGAAGAACCTTGCTCAATTTCTGTGGACACCTAATTTCAGATATATTAACAATTCGTTGGTCTCAGGAAAAACCATTGAGCTTGGAAGTATTGTAATTGGTATGCCTCAAATAGTAGCAGCCTTAGCAAGTATAGTAATGACCATAGCAGTAATGCTTTTTATGGATAAAACTCGTACAGGCAAGGCTATTCAGGCAACTGCGTTGAACAAGAATACGGCTCTTCTGATGGGTATTAATACCAAGAAAATATATGCTATAACCTTTGGCCTTTCTGGTGCTTGTGTTGGAGCTGCAGGTGCACTTATGGCCACTTTCTTCCCTATTTATCCCGCTTCGGGAGCTTTGTATAGTGTGCTGGCCTTTGTCATTGTCGCTTTGGGGGGTTTTGGAAATATTAAAGGGGCCCTTTTCGGAGGGCTGATAATTGGCTTAGCTGAGGCATTAGGTGGATATATGCTTGGAACTCAATTTAAATATGCCATTGTATTCCTAATCTATCTGATTGTGATACAAGTTAGGCCGAAGGGGTTGTTTGGATGGTAAAGAATAAAAAATTATTATTTATAATAATTGCTATACTGGCTTTAATACCTTTAATAACAAGAGCTAAAGCCGTGCTTAATGCCATAATTCTCTTACTGATATTTGCTACTCTAGGAGAGGCATGGAACCTTATTACAGGCTTTGCTGGACAGACATCCTTTGGACATGCAGCATTTTTCGGTATAGGAGCATATACTTCTTCAGTTATTTTCTACCGCTATGATATCACACCATGGGTTGGATTAATATTAGGTGGAGTTATTGCAGCCGTAGTAGCTGCAATTATGAGCTATCCATGCTTTAAACTGAAGGGACACTACTTTGCAGTTGCTACGTTGGCTGCTGCAGAAATAATAAAGCAGATTTTTGTAAGCTGGGATTATGTAGAAGGAGCAACAGGCATATCATTGCCTATAATCCAAAGGTCTTCCGGTTTTGCCAAAAGATTGTTCTATCTACAGTTCAATGAAAAGATGCCCTGGGTATATATATGTCTAGCTCTGTTTGCCACAGTGATTTTCCTGTGTAGTTACTTGGAAAACTCAAAGATGGGCTATTATTTGAAGGCTATAAGAGAGAGTCATGAGGTTGCTGAATCCATCGGTATAAATCCTACTAATTACAAGCTTTATGCAATGTTAATATCTGCATTTATATCGGCTATCTGCGGTTCCATATATGCCCAGTATATACTTTACATAGATCCATTCATGATTTTCTCACTGGATATATCCATGAAAATTGTTTTACTGACAGTATTAGGCGGTGTAGGTAATGTTTTTGGACCTATAATAGGAGCGTCGATTTTCATTCCTCTTTCAGAACTCACCAGAATAAAACTTGGAGGCTCTGGTACAGGTGTGGATCTTATGATATATGGTTTGCTGATTATATTAATTACTTGCTTCCAGCCCAAGGGGGTTGTAGGAATAGTACAAAAGCTGAATGAAAAGTCTAAAAAGACCAATATTGGAGGTGAAGGTAAAATTGAAGCCACTTCTGGAAATTAAAAATATCACTATGAAGTTTGGTTCTCTTGTTGCCAATGAAGATGTATCCTTCACCATACATGAAAATGAAATAGTGAGCTTGATTGGGCCCAATGGAGCAGGAAAAACTACCTTGTTCAACTGTATAACAGGGTTTTATAAGCCTTATTGCGGCAATGTAGTTTATGAAGGCAAGAATATAACGGGCATGGCTTCTCATGAGATATGCAAGTTGGGTATCACTCGTACATTCCAAATTGTGAAAACATTAAATGAGATGACTGTAGAAGAGAATGTAATGACAGGTGCATTTTTACATACCAGCAGCCGTAAAAAGGCTGAGGAGATAACCAGGGAGACTTTGGAGATAACCGGACTGATACCTAAGAAAAATATCCTAGGGGCTAATCTTACTATAGCAGATAGAAAGAGAGTTGAAATTGCGAGGGCTTTGGCTACCAACCCCAGGATTTTGATGCTGGATGAATGCATGGCTGGTTTGAACCAGACAGAGATCAAGGATGTTATGAGCTTATGCCTCAAGCTCAAGGGAAAAGGGCTTTCTCTCCTTATTGTTGAGCATATAATGGAAGCCATTATGCCTATATCTGATAATATTGTAGTTTTGAATGCAGGTAAGAAGATCACTGAAGGTCCACCTCAGGAGGTTGTCAATAATGAAGAGGTAATTAAAGCTTATTTAGGGGAGCGATATCATGCTAAAAGTAAAAAACCTTAAAGTAGGATATGGAAATGTTCCGGTAATATTCGATTTCTCCTTTGAGGTTAAACAAGGTGAGATAGTTTCCGTAGTGGGTTCCAACGGCGCAGGAAAATCAACACTGTTAAAAACCATATCTGGCATACTTAAACCTACTGCAGGAGAAATTGAATATATGGGAGAACGAATTGATACCATTCCTGCATACAAAATAGTAGAAAAGGGAATCTCCCATGTGCCCGAAGGCAGACAGGTATTTGGTAAGATGAGTATCAAGGATAATTTGCTTTTAGGCGCATTTACCATAAGGTCTGAGGAGAAGAAATCAAAGCTTTTAAAAGATGTGTATGAGTTATTTCCCATATTAAAGGACAGGGAAAATCAAAAAGCTGAGACTCTAAGCGGTGGAGAACAGCAAATGCTTGCTATAGCAAGAGGATTGATGTCTGACCCAAAGCTTATGATGATTGACGAAATGTCATTAGGCCTGGCACCATTTTTGGTTGATAAGGTAATGGATACTTTGAAACTTATAAGAGGTAAGGTAACGGTGCTTCTAGTTGAGCAGAAGGTCCAGGAAGCTCTGGAATTAGCAGATCGGGGCTATGTGCTCCAAAATGGTCGTCTTGCTGTTGAGGGAACAGGGGAGGAACTTCTGGAATCTGACATTGTAAAGAAAGCATATTTGGGCTTATAGATAATTTAATGCAATAAAGGGCATCTTCCGATGTCCTTTTTGTGTGAAATAATGATTATGCAAGATATAAGGAGGAAAATGTAATTATTATACAAAAAAGTAATATAAGTTAACATATGGCTCAAATATGACTTCATAAGGGTTCTCATAGGATGTTATAGTTTTGATTTCAACTTTATAGAGAACTATAATATAGTTAAGGAAAAGGAGGCAATTATGTAAACCAAGCATATTAATGCTGGTTTGCTGATTACTCTGATAAAAATGATAAGTATTATATGATATTTAAAGGGTTTTTTTGTACCTCCTACACCTATACAGGGTAGGTGTTTTTTTTAGAACATGAGGTTGAATCTTAGCATTGAAAATCACTTAAGGAGGTGATTATCAAATGAAGTCAGATAAACATGAAGAAGATGGTTCTTGTAGATATCAATATGGCGATAAGATTAGACTTAATACAGATTGGTATCACAAAAATGGTTTTCCATATAAAAAAGGAAGCTGTTTCAAGGTTTATTACCAGCATTTTAATTGGGTTGTGACAAATAGAGGAGATTTTGATGTAGAAGATGTAGAGTTGGTTGAAGCGTACGCTAACGCTGTATAAGATGCTATTAGGTAAGTTTAGTCAAAGGCAATAGCTGGATTTACTTTTACTAAACATGCTTAATAGGAAGACAATGCTATGATTCTTCCTTGTGTATTTGTTTTATATAGAACTAGAATATTATGTTATATTTGCCCAGTCTTAAGCATATTTAGAATTCAGGAGGAATTTTGTGCTTCTGAATTTGCTAAAAGGCTGGGTGGTTTGGTGAATTACAAAAAAATTCTTGTACTAATGCTTACTTTTCTATTTTTATTCAACGGCGTTCTCTTTCGTTACTGCGGGGTAATTGCAGAGCCTCATGTTTCTGAGATTACTGTTGAAGGTAATGCTGCAAATGATGTGAGCGAGGATGAGATACCAATTGAGGGAGATGGCAAGAATCGGCTTCCCTTTGAAGGTTTGGTCAGTGATCCTGATTGGCAAGATGAAGAGGAGATATTAGAAGAGCAGGAGATGACAGAAGAGGAAAAGCAATTTATTGATGAGGTAGATGGTATAGTAAAAAAACATATTAATAATTTTACTAAAAACGGCGGTAGAGGAACCATTGGTATATATATAAAAGAACTAAAAACAGGCTATGAATATGACTATAATGGCAGCAAGCTGTCTGATGAATATGAAGGAGAAGGCTTTTTTCAGACTGCTTCAACATGCAAGATGGCGGCTGCAGCAGTGGTATATTATCTGAATAACATTGGTGAACTGGATATTGACAGAGAGTATACAGATGAAATAACAGGGACAAAATATAACATGAAAAAGCTCACCTATAAAATGATAACTCATTCAGTCAATGGATATTTTAATATCCTGCTCAGGCATTTCGGAAATGTTAAGCTTAATGAAGTATTCCAGGAGCTGGGCTTGAAGAATACGTATGTATACAGTGAGATTGGTCCTGCACCTGCCATGTCCTATAATAATAATATTAAGCGTTATGGCATCAGCAGAGGGCCCAGGACTACACCGAAGGATATGGGGCATATACTGGATTTGCTTTATGAGGGAAAAACCTTTGGAGAGGCTAACAGCAAATATTTTGACGAATCACTGAGAAATAATATATACAGCAACAGGCTGCCACAGGGTATAGGTTACAGGTCTCCGGTAGCCCATAAGACAGGAACTAATTCCCACGGAGTATATAACGATGCGGGAATAATATATCTAAAAGACAATCCTTATATAATGGTGGTTATGAGCTTAGGAAGCCAATCATCAGTACAATCCACATATCGGGCTATGGCAAAGGAAATATATGAGTATATGATAAAGCGCATTAAGGTTGAATAACAGAGCAAGCTCCTTCCAGTTGAAGGAGCTTTACTTTAATTCATATAAAGTATAAATTACCTTTTAAAATTTATAGAATTTATAGAATATTTCGATTTATATCTCTATAATTTTTGCATTGCATAGACAAAATATTGAATAATTGTTATTATTAATAATAGATATTGTTAATTATTTATTAAAAATGAGATAATATATAGGAGATATAAATGGAAACAAAAGAATTGATCAGAAAGACTGCTGTTCAACTGATTGCAAGAAATGGTCTCAGTCGCACTACGACTCCAATGATAGCGGAGGCAGCACAAATTTCTGTAGGAACAATTTATAACTATTTTAAAAATAAAGAAGAAATATTGGATTATATCTTTTATTGTGAATATATAAAAAGAGAAGCCTTTGTATCTGATTTAGAAAAAACAGATGCTACTATAATTGAGAAGATACAAAGATTAATTGAGTTCCATTATTCAACAATAAGAGATTATCCGGATGTGGCTAAAGTGATTATGCAAGAGGGCATGCTGCCTTCCAATCAAAAGTTAAAGTATGTACATAAATTACAAACATATTTGGTTGAAAAGTATATAGAAATGATTAAAAAAGCAAAGGAAAGAGGAGAAATATCTAATATTGATCCTGAACTTTTCGGTCTTGCTGCATTAAATGCAGTTCGAGGCGTTGCTTACACTATTCAAACTAAGATGGATATTTCAGATTACAATAAAGCTCTTGATGAATTAAAAAGATATATTGTCCATGCGCTACAATGATAGTAGTCATGGATTTTTTCATTAATAAGCGAACTGGGAAGGCAATATATCAACAATATACGACAGATATTTCACATAAAGACAAAATATTGACAAATTATTTTGTTGGTGATAGTATGAGTTTATATAGCAGGATTACCCAATAAATAGTAATGAAGGTAATCCTAGTATTGGAAAGATTATGAATGAAATTTCATTCAGTGGTGA
>NZ_JAWLCK010000113.1:0-8484 GCF_041687175.1 Lutispora sp. | reverse complement strand
AATGCTGCCGGTAACTGACCCGGAAGAACTGACTTTAGCTTTCTCTGCAATCTTGACATTACTTATGGTATATGTGCCCGGAAGCACTCCTGATCCAGGTGTTGCTGTAAACGCACTGTATGTATCGGCACCACCGTAAGTTACCTTATATGCAGCGAAGGATGTTGCAGATCTCAAATTAGTAGCAGGCTTAAGAATATCAAAGTAATCATCCCTCAGACTTCTGAGCTTATTGGTTATGGACCTATAGTCATCCCTTTTCCATTCCAGAAGCTGTCTGTCCTGCTTAATCTTATCTACACGCATAGCTTCAACACGCATCAGCTGCTGCACCATATAGTCAGTATCCAATCCTGAGAATAACCCCGACATTCTAAGTCTTGTATTAAGCATGCCTGATATGTTGTTAGCCACTTAGATCACCTTCTTTCATCAACTAGCAAACCTGCAAGCTCCCACATCTTTGCGATCATATCCTGTATCTTTCTTGGCGGAAACTCTCTTATAACTTCATTTGTTATTGAATCCTTTAGTACATATATTATTGCATGGGTCTTTTCGTGTACTGATCTCTCAATAAACTTGTTATATGCACTCAAAGACTTATTTGCCTGCTCTACAGCATTATCCAGCATTTCATCATTTATAACATGGTCCGAATTCACATCAATATGTGCTTCACTGGAAGCCTTTCTTATATTGATCTCAGCTTCTGAACTGCCTTTCTGTCGGACCTGCCATTCACCCTGTCCGCTTCCTACCTGGATACCTACCCCATTTTGAATTGTTGAATCAATTTTCATTTCTATTCCCTCCTTGGAAAATTCCAAATCCTTTTGTATTATATATATCGATATTTTTTTTATTTTTCTTTAGCACAATATGAATATATATAAATCTCTATCATTATTAAGTTGGTCAGATAAAAGTCTATTAATTAATATTAATGACTGCCAGGTACTCCATGTTATCTCAAACTCTTTATCTGTAGAGAGGCTAAGCTCAGTCCGTCCCTATCCAGTACATTCTATTCTGCAGGTACAATATTAGAATTTACTCTCACCTGATCCTGATGTTATTGTAATAAGCCCCTAATCTTCTTTTTTAGCCCTACAGTATAGCCGGTATCCTTGTAGATTTCATCAGCCAGTTTCTGTGCAGCCTCATAATAATTGGCTCCAACCAACAACTTAAGCCTGTAGTATAGAACATCTTCGTCACCTGGGAGCATTTCTTCCAAATCCAATACTAGTGTTGCAGCATTTTCATAATCTCCGGAATCAATAAGTTCGTTAGCTTTCAATTTAGCCGCTCTTATATATCCTTCCGCATTTTGTTCAAGTGCATTAATAGTACAAGCTGTTTCCAACAAAACTAATCTGGATCGGGAATCCGTTTCAGTCTCCAAGTATTGATTTATACCCTCCAAGGCAGCTTTATAGTTCTTATTTAAAATATTATTGGCTATTATGTAATACCTCTGGAGAATTTTTTGTTCCAGAAAACTCATTATTATTGGGTATTGTTCTTTTCCTTTTAATACACTATATATAAAATCCTTCTGTTCTAATATAAAACTCAAGTCGCATGATTTTAATATGATATACATATCTTTATTATATGCTCCTGCAACTTGCAGTAGGTATTGCTTGCCAAACTTGAATTTGTTATCTTCTGAATATAAGGCATCAAGATAATCTGTTAATCCGTATTCTGATACATTGCTCTTGTTTGTTATTGTATAAATCATTTTGCATAGTTTGTACAGGAAGTTATCTTGGATTCTATACCGTTCCTCCTGTGAACTGATTTTAGATAACATATCTGTACCGACATAGACTATTTTATCAAGTATCTTAGTGTCAGAGCTGATATTATGAATAACTTCATATAAAATGTGATCATTTACAATATTGCATAACAATGAAAATACTTTTCCTATGTCTGCACAATCATCATTAAGAATATTCTGCAATATGCGATCTATATTTCCTAGAAATACAATTGAAATAAAATTTATATTTGTTGCTGTATCAGCATTCCAGTTTTCCAAACACCGCTTAAATATTGTGTATGTTCCATCTGCCCAAAACAGATGCTTATTAGCCCATTTCCGTACTGTCGAATTAGATCTTATACAATAGTGATGTAGAACTTTAGATGTTATCGCCAATGAGTTTGAGCGTTGCGCATAGGCAAGACAGAACATAGTGTCGTTCCTACTTTCAAAGTCTCTGAATACATCCTCAATATGCATATCTTTGACTATTCTAGTCTTAAACAGTTTACACCAATAAGTAGCGAATGCCACCCATACAATATCAACAAAAATATCTGATATATTTTTATAATTATCTATATGTATATCCTTGTAGTTTCTTATTCCCCTTTGCTGTATATCATTTTCCTTGTACATTTCAGTTCCGCATGCTACCAAGTCTGCATCAGTCTTTACAGCAAGCCTGTACATTTCTTCAAGGAAATTTGGCTCATAATAATCATCATTATCTAAAAAAGCAATATACTCCCCTTTTACTAAATTCATTACAATATATTGAGTGGTTTCTCTGGATAATGTTTCTTTGCGGTGTATAACCTTTATCCTGTCATCCTTTGCTGCATACTCGTCAAGAATAACAGCAGTATTGTCTGTGCTTGCATTATCGCTTATGATATATTCAAAATCGGTAAAGGTCTGGTTCATTATACTTTCTATGGCACGTCTTATATAATGCTCATTAATATTATAATGTTGCGTTATTATTGAGATTTTGGGCTTATATACGTGTACAGCAGAAGGTTCTTTAGCACTGCATTCATTTTCTAAATATCTCTCTTTCATCAGTTGTAATACACCTCATTTTCCGGTATTGTGTGATAGCTGCTTCACCCAAATGAATTCATTCTGTCATATTATATTTTTTATATATTTTTAAGCCAAAGAGATAATGGGAATTTCATTTTCATGGTATTTCTAGTTTTATCTGCGTTGGCTAAATCGCCCAGCGCTGCGTATGTATCATATATCTTCTCATATATATGATATTCTTCTTTCAAGTTCAGAACAGCCTCGTAGCATTCCAGAGCATTAGAAGTCCTGTTTTGTTTTCTATAGGCATCTCCAAATAATATATAGCTCCCGGTATGAGTTGGATTCTGCTCTATACATATGGATAACAATTCAATTGCAGTATCGATAAAGTTATACTCAATAAGCAGGTATGCAAGCTTATTCAGCGTTTCAGCCGAACAGAGAAGTATATATTCCGATACATATTCAAAATAGTCAAATTCACTAATATTGATCAAGTATTCGCAGATATTATAGAGGGTTTTTTCCACGGCAGGGGTTATACATGGCTTGTCAACCGCCTCCTTCAGCAATATCCTGCTAATAAACTTCCATTCCTTTTTGCTTAAATTGAGGCAATCTCTTAACTTATTTGCAATATCAATGCTCTTGGTAAGCAAGCACAGTACAGCCACATCCAGTACATTGTTATTAGAAATAGTGTCAACCTTCTCCCATTCTTTAAGGGAGGCTTCATACTGCTTATCCAGCATTAAAGCAACTGCTTTCATATCAGTCAAACGCAAATCCTGTAGTATAAAATTGAAATTACTCATAAGAGGATGCCTTATTTCATATAAGGAATAGATGAGTGCTTTTATCTCTTCTGCTGTATTGGGCTTATATATTTTATTCAGATGCTCTTTTATTTCTTCCGGTCCGATACCTGCCCGCTGCATGAGCTTTAGATATAATGACAGTGCCGGGGTAAAGCTCTTCTTTTTTGTTATTGCCTTGAATACTTCATCAAAGGCATCTCCGGATCTTCCCATCCTGTCATATACAACAGCAAGCTGATAGTGTGCCATATAGCTTCCTACACCTTCAGCAGTAATATTGTCCATACGGTCTCCGGACTCAAGGCATGATCTGAACATTATTTCAGCATCCTTAAGGTATCTCCTGCTCAAAAAAAGAGTCCCAAGTGTGTAACACGCGTCAATATAGGCAGGGTAGACATTTATGAAATCAAGTAACAGCTTAATACCTTCTTCTGTCCTGCCTAAGTAGTTAAGACATTCACTCATTCTAACCAATAAGCTTTTAACATATGTCTTTTCCTTACTTAAAGGATATGATTTCCTGAACATTTCCAAAGCTTTATCATACTGCTCATCAGTCATATATACTAAGCCCATGTTGAAATAACTATATCCGGTAGGATTTTCCGCCAATTCCTTCATCATTATATCATGGTTTCTCTTTTTCTTGCCTCTCTCTGAGACAACCTCAGGTAAATATCCGACATGATGTATCACAATATCAGATTCCAATCCGGAGTATCCACAAGCTTCATCGAAGGTATTCAGATGTTCATGAAGCTTCCCACTGTACTTAAGTCCAATCCTAGATTTAAACAGTCTTACATTCTGATGGAAAACGACTCTGCCTTCATTTTGGTAATTCTTTATTACCAGCCTGTAAAAATCCTTATTGTGTGCCAATTCTTTCTGCAAATCGGCACATTCATCGAGATATTCGTCAGCATCAAGTATTAATATATAATCTGACTTTGCATCTGCAATCGAATAATTGCGTGCTGCCGCAAAATCATTAATCCACTCAAAATACTTGATAACAGCGCCGTGCTTCTCTGCTATCTCTACCGTCTTATCTGTAGAACCCGTATCCACAATGATGATTTCATCTACCTTTCCACTTACGCTCTCCAGACACTGGTTCAAAAATTTCTCTTCATCTTTAACAATCATACATAATGATATTGTACAACTTCCCATAAGGCTTCTCCTTGATTACATAATATTGTGCTATATTATATATCGACCTTGCAATCATGCTACTTTAGGGTTTCATATAATAAAACAAAAAAGACCTTGGATTATCCAAGGTCTTTTGAGAATTAACTATCTCAGAAGCTGCAGAACGCCCTGTGGGTTCTGGTTTGCCTGTGCAAGCATAGCCTGTGCAGCCTGATTGAGGATGTTGTTCTTTGTGAACGTCATCATCTCCTTAGCCATATCAGTATCTCTGATTCTGGACTCTGCAGCTGTCAGGTTCTCAGTTGTAGTACTAAGGTTGTTAACAGTATGCTCAAGTCTGTTCTGAAGAGCACCGAAAGTTGACCTTATTGTAGATATTACGTCGATATTAGAAGTAACTGTATCAAGCCCTGATGCAGCTATGTTAGTTGCATTAACAGCACTACTCATCTTTATTGCCAAAGTGTCATTTGAAGTTTCATTGATTTGGATTTTGATATCCAAGCTGCCGTTCAACAGATTTATACCATTGAACTTAGTGTTTGCACCTATATTGACTATTTCTGCTGTAAGAGCTGCAATTTCTGCTGCTATGTTAGCCTGGTCTGTGCTGTTATAAGTACCGTTTGCATTCTGTGTATAAAGCTCTTTTATTCTTACAAGCATATCACTAACTTCAGTCAATGCACCTTCTGCTGTTTGTATGAGTGAGATACCATCCTGAGAGTTCCTAGTTGCCTGCTCCATAGCTCTAATCTGACCTCTCATCTTTTCAGATATTGACAGACCTGCTGCATCGTCAGCTGCTCTGTTTATTCTGAGACCTGATGAGAGCTTTTCCATAGCTTTGCTTGTGTTTGTTGCGTTAACGCCTAACTGTCTGTGTGTGTTAAGTGCCATCATATTGTGGTTAATTCTCATAATTAATTCCTCCTTGATATTTTGTATGCCAGATTCCTTTCCGGCATTTATTTGCAAAAGTCTCAGCTGTAAGCATGGGCCCTATGCCTTTTACTGCTACTTTTTGCTTTCAAATATTATATCGGGTAAGTTTTGGATTACTTTAGCTTTTTTTACTTGTCTCTTTAAAATATTTTATATTTTTATTATTTTCGACAGCATATTTACATCCAGGTCATTGCTTATATTGGATTCAGCATTGATATTTTCAATCTCCTGAATCAGTTCCTTTCTGAAAACCTTGATATTTTTTGGTGCTTTGATTCCTATTTTTACTTTGTCTTCGCTGATCTCTGTTATGATTATTTCTATATCTTCACCTATAACCAATGATTCATCCTTCTTTCTCGTCAGCACTAACAAGAAGCATCAGCCTCCTTTATAACTTTATGCCTGATCTCATACCTATCATCATCTAATATTTCCTGCTTCCCCTTATTATTCTTCATGTTTATCACAATTGGAGCCTTAAGGTTGGCTGTCATATTATTGATATCTTCAGGTATGGTCAATATAGTATAAAGGCTGACATACTCTTCCTTTTCTATCTCCAGCTTTTCTACTGTATCTTCGCTCACTTCGATATCATAGTTTCCTATAATAACAGCCGGCGGAACTAAAATAAAGCATATATTCTGTGTATCAACCGACTGTAAGTAACTGAAATCACTTTCCCCATCATGTATAAGCGCATATCGGCTATGCTCTTTGAAGCCCGGTATTCCATCTTCGAAAAAAACTATATCCTTGTCCTGTACTTCCAGTTCACCAAAGAACTTTGTACTTACTTTCATTTATACCCCTCCGATATATAGCCTGTTTTTTAGACTATAGTGTCTACATTGTTCCCAACAAATTCAAAACTTATATGCGGGTATTGCTTCAAACGTATATCTACTTTGCCCGGATAGTAATCAAATTGAGGGCTATTCGGGGTGACCTTTAAATCGACATAACCTTCTTCAACCTGTATGTCAAGGTTGCCCCCTACAAAGTCTATTTTAGGTCTGCTTCTGGGCATAGTGCCTACATTATATTCATATACAGTATAAGAGTTGTTGTATGCTATTTCAGCAAAAGCATCGCTTTTCAACTCTATTTTTGCCATCCTGTCTCCCTCTCCGGAAGCCCTTGATATTCCCTCCATAATGGCTTGCTGTCCAAGCTGTGATATATGGTCTGCCAATGCAGTAGTAGTCATCCTTCCCGATTCATTGAAGCACTGCGTCTGATCTATCTGAATTTGGATCGGTTCTTTATGCATTATAATTTTAGGATGCTTCTGATGCATCTGGATATCAGCCGGGGGCTGTCTCATATCAAGCCTTGCCCGGGTCACCCTTATATCAAGTTCAGCATTCCGTGTGCTTATTTGAAGCATTTATATCACCTTACCTCAGAAAATCAATAAGCGATGGCTGTATTATCCTTGCTCCTGTTGAAAGAGATGCTCTATAAACGTTTTCTTCCATCTTAATATTCATTATCACTTCTGTCATATCGGCATCTTCATTTTTAGAAAGCAAGCCAGTAAGGTTGATGGCATCATCCAATATCCTGTTGGTAGTAAGTTCGACCCTATTGGTCTTAACCCCTATCTCCGCCCAAATGGCATTTATGTTGCTTGACTGAGTGTTTATTCTTTCTATAGCAGTCCTTATACCATCAGAATCACCGTCTTTTAGGTCTGATATCAGCTGGTCAAACACCGCTATTAGCTGGGATTTGTCATCCGAGTCAACTCTTGACTCAGATTCCTGTCCATCTTCGAGGCCTAAAAGCCCTGACCCTGTAACAATAGAAAAACTACCCGTATCAGACTCCAATACAAGCTTATTATCTGCATATCCTACATTTATTAAGCCTGGGCCAATTTCACCTTCAATAGCAGTATTCATGGCGGCAGCTATTTCTGTAATATCATTAAAAGTCCCTGTGAAACTTATTGGTTCCGGAATTCCACCATTATGATTCACATGAGATACCTCAAAATCTATTGTGGCAGTAATAGGAAATGCTGCCGGATCCAAGAACTTACTTTTCATGCTCTGTCTGTTTATCAGTGAATCTGCAGTAGATAAGTTCAGATCTGCTTCAATATCAGCAACATCATCATAATATCCGAATACCCTCTGCCCTACAGAGTTCATACCCATTCTGTCCCCCATGCCGATATTGGCTTCTATCACTTCATCTCCTGTAAGCTTACCCCCGCCAAGGTCGTACTTGCCATCAGAGGTCAACAACGGCTTATCGGTCTTAAAGCCTGAGAATATATAGCTTCCTGCGTAGGTGGTATTACCTATCTGTATAAGCTGATTCCTAAGCTCCTGTATTTCTCCGGCTATAGCAATTCTCTCGTTTGTAGAGTTGGTCTCACTGGCTGCCTGCACAGTAAGCTCCTTTGCTCTTTTCAAAACATCATTGATATTGCTTATAGCCATCTCAGTAGTACTTAGCCATGATCCTATATCATCAGCATTCCTTTTATACTGCTCCATGGTGGCAACCTCAGTGTTTAGTCTTAAACTCCTTGATACCCCTATTGGATCGTCAGAAGGCCTGTTGAACTTCTTGCCGGTAGCCATCTGCTGTTGCAGTTTATCCATTCTGCTGTAGTTCCTTGTGATATTCCTCATCATGTTATTTACCATCATGCCATTTGTTACTCGCATTGTATCACCTCACTATCTTCCCACTATTCCAAGCCTGTTGACTGTGGTGTTAAGTATC
>NZ_JAWLCK010000112.1:0-8665 GCF_041687175.1 Lutispora sp. | reverse complement strand
CTAGCTGAATAGATTTGGTAGTAACAATACAATATCAGGTATATATGTTACCATCAGCAGCACTAATATCAATACCCCCAGCATGGGAAGCAAATCTCTAAACTGATCTTTTAAGGATATTTTGACAATGGATCCTGATACGAAAAGGCATACACCTAATGGAGGAGTACACATACCTATTGTCAAGTTAACAGCCATAACCAAACCAAAGTGAATTAAATCAATTCCAAAACTTTGTACCAATGGCAGGAATAAAGGTGTAAAGATAACAACTGCACTTGTGGTATCGATGAATGTACCTGCAATTAACAATATTATATTTATGACCAATAGGAGCATAAACTTGGTACTGATTGTATAGCCAAGGAAGGAGCTTACTTGCTGTGGTATATTGTTGACTGTGATTACCCAAGTAAATAGTGAAGCAAAGGCTACAACCACCAATACCTGTCCTGTAGATTTTGCACAATCCACCATAGCTGTCCATAAATCTTTCATGCTTAGTTCTCTGTAAACAAACATACCTACAATCAATGCATAGAATACTGCTATTGTACCGGATTCAGTAGGTGTAAATGCACCGCTCATGATTCCGCCTATTATTATAACAGGCATCAGCAATGCCAACAGGGCATCTTTACCGGCTTTAAGAACTTCCCTAAATGGTGCCCTCTTATCTCTGCCAATATAGTGTCTCTTTTTACCCACAATAAAACTATATACCATAAGGCCTACGCCCATTAATAAACCAGGTAAGAATCCGCCTATAAACAGCTTAGCTACGCTTACATTGGCCATAACACCATAAATAAGAAGAGGTATACTTGGAGGTATGATAGGTCCTATTGAGCCACCACAAGCTAAAAGTGGAGCGCAGTATTCCTTATCATAACCTTTCTCCACCATAAGAGGAATCATAATTCCGCCTATAGCTGCTGTTGCTGCTATAGCTGAACCAGTTATTGCAGCAAAAAACATACATGCAAGTATACTTACCATAGCAAGTCCACTTGGGAAATGACCTATAAGCAAGTCTGCGAAGTTAACTATCCTTTTTGACATACCACCTCTGTACATCAATCCTCCTGATAATATAAAGAGGGGAATAGCGGTAAGGGCTATACTATCTGCACCTGTAAACATCCTCTGAACTACAACTAGCGGTGGGAATCCATCAATCATTATTTGTCCCAGGGAAACTAATCCTAGGGAGAAAGCGATAGGTACTCCTATTAAAAATACTACAAATAGAGCTAATATTATCATCATGCTCTCTCACCTCCAGCATTGCTATTTCCCTTTAAGCTTTTCAACTGTCCATATATTATCTGAATCTGATAATAAATCATCAGTATTGCACTGCTAGGCAGGGATAAGTAATAGACTGACATAGGTATAGGTAGATAGGGTGCTTTTTGGGATACCCCAGTTTGCATAAATATAAATCCAAAGTACATTAAGAAAACAAAGAATAATAGTAGTATTAAATTGATTATGATTTCAATTACTTTTCGTGTTTTGTCATTCACAGATGTCAATAGTATATCTATGTTTAAATGTTCTTTTTCTTTTACACAATAAGCTCCTCCCCAGAATACCAAGTATACGAAGCATATTCTGATTATGTCCTGGCTCCAAGGAATAGGGTTTGCGAAAATAAATCTAGTTATAACAGCTAGTAAAGTTACAACAGAAAGTACCAGTGAGCTGGCACCCATCATAAGTTTAACTAAACTGTTGATAACAGAATCAACTGCTTTCATCCAATTTATCCTCCTTTTGTAAGGGTGCCATAAGAGAGATACTCTCTTATGGCTTAGAATTTATTACTTATCTGTTATTTATTACTAATTCAACTAATTCTGGGTTAACCAATGCTTTAACTTCTTCCAATTTGTATAAATCCTTTGTTGCTTCAACAAAGCTTTCCTTGTCAGGCTCAGTTACAACCATTCCGCTATCCTTCAATTGCTGTAAATATTCAGCTTCTTTTGCTGATACTGCTTCACGCTGTCTTGGAACTGCATTTTTGGCTGCCTGGTCAATGGCTGCTCTTAAATCCTCAGGCAATCCATCATAGAAACCTTTGTTCATAATCATGCTTACTGCTGCATAAGTGTGACCATCGAGAGTCAAGTATTTCTGAACTTCATTAAATTTAGAAGTAGCTATGGAAGCTATAGGATTCTCCTGTCCGTCAACCATGCCCTGCTGCAATGCAGTATAAAGCTCATTGAAGGATACAGGTACTGCTGAAGCTTGTAAACTCTTCATTAGAGCAAACCAGATTGGTGCTTCCTGTACTCTTATTGATAGACCTTTCATATCTGCTGCAGATTTTATTTCTCTTATATTGTTTGTAAAATGTCTGAAACCGAGTTCACCAAATCCTAAATGCTTAAAGCCTTGTTCTTCAAATTTTGGTACCAACTGTTCTGATATAACTCCATCAAGCACCTTGTAAGCCTGCTCTTTATTTTCAAAAAGATAGGGTATTGAAAGTACCTGGATGTCTGGAACCCAAGCAGGAAGTGTTCCGTCAGATGTTACTACTGTCATCTGTATTGTACCTAGTTTTACACCTTCTGCAGCTTCTCTTTCGCCACCTAAGGAACCATTAGGATATATATCTATTTTTAGTTCTCCATCATATAGTTTTTCCAGTTCTTCTTTAAAATACTTAGCCATTATTGTAGACTGGTGATCATCATTGCCTACTGCTGCGATCTTTATTTCTACAGGTTTGTTTCCTGCAGTGTTTCCAGTGTTGCTTCCTCCGGAGCATCCAACTAAAATACCTGAAAGCATTACTACAGCAATTACTAAACTAATTACTCTTTTCATTTATCTTTCCTCCTCGCTAATCACTTGTACATTGTAATCCAATGCTATTGTTCTGTTTAAAACTTCATCAACCATCATACATCTAAAATTGTCTCCATATGCAAAACCTTTTAGCAAAGGTACAGTGCCTGAATAAATGATGCTGTTTTTTATATCTCCTACTCTTTCCTTCAACTCTTCAAGTATCTTTTCAACTGGAAGTATATCTGCAAGGGTTCCATCTTGATATACTTCTTCTACACCATTTATGGTTTGATATGATATGAGTTTTATACTGTCCCAATGGTCCTTTAAATCATTATAGTCCCATAATTCTTTACTTATAGGTTTTGGACAAACCTGCTTTGCTTTTGGAACGCTTACGCTTTCCAATTCCCTGTCTGTATGATCGCTTCCAAGTCCAATATATATATTGTCATTGTACAGAACAATTACATACTCAACCTCACCTGAGGTTTTGCTTCCAACAAACTTTATGTCCTTTTCCTGAGTCAGCAATTCATGGGAGCATTCAAAAATGGTTGGTATTTTTTTTGGTGCTGGCACTCCAAGTTGCTCTTCCAATTCTTTTATATGCTCCATAGTCTTTTCCATGTTTCTTCCGGCATATCCTATAACAAGGAGTTCATCATAGCTAAGTGCTAAATCTTCTTCTCCGGACATTCTTTGAAGTTTAAAATTAATGGTTTTCATCTGTACGCCTCCACTAGTCTAATTTGTAAAGCTCAGTTCTTCTATCATTGTAAACATTGATAGTATTTCTTATTTTGTCAACTACTTCTAAATCAAGATCTCCAGTTATTATTTCCTCTTTATCAGATGCTTTAACTATAATCTCACCCCATGGATCAATAAGCGCCGAATGCCCTGCATAAATGGTTTCACCTGCAGTACCACATGAGTTTACACATACATTAAAGATTTGATTCTCAATAGCACGAGCAGTATTCAATATCTCCCAGTGTTTTATTCTTGGAACAGGCCATTGAGCTACAACAAATAGTACTTTAATTCCCTGTAAAGTTAATGTTCGTATTAGCTCTAAGAACCTGACATCATAGCATATTATTATTCCACACTTTACTCCGTCCAATTCAAAGGTTGTAACTCTATTGCCTTTTATGAAGTGGTCATCTTCATGCATATAAGAAAAAAGATGGGTCTTGTCATATTCAGCTATGCATTCACCTTTTCTGTTAAAGATGTATGAAGTATTATATATCCCCCCTTCTTTTTCGTTAACAACAGAGCCTCCTACAATATTAACATTTAGCTCTTTTGCTAACCTTGAGAGTAACTCTATAGTGTTTTCCCCGTTTTTATCGGAGAGCTCCTTTGCATTATTTGAAGGGAAAAAGCCTGTATTCCATGTTTCAGGCAACACTATTGTATCTGGGTTTTCCTTCGCTGCTGCTCTAATAAGTTTTTCTGCCTTCTTAAAATTTTTGTCTTGCGCTTCAAATTACATGTTCATTTGTATTGCACTTACCCTCATTTTTTCATCTCCTAAACTGATTTTAGTATTTTACTACCAGTTGTCACTTCGTAATAGCTTCCACCAATTATGTATATGCTACATAATAATGGTATAATGTATTCGGTATATGGTATTCGGTATTTGGTATACCATTATAAAAATAATACAATGCCTTGCATTAAATGTCAAGACATTGTATTATTTTTATATCACTCAATTATATATTCTAAACTCATCTTTAGGTATGGTTTCATCAGGTATAATGTTTATGTCTTTATTATATTTTTCACTCAACGACCTTATTTCATCACTGTACGTATTTATAAACTCATATCCTAAATCAGGGTGTACAAATATTTCAATCTTTCTATTGTTTTTATTGAATAAGGCTTTGTTTATCTCAAATTCTATTTTCTTAAATATTGTTTGCTTTGACAGCACTCTTCCTGTTCCTGAGCAATAGGGACATATTGACTGCATTATGTTGGTTTTCGGCTGGACAACTTTTTTTCTTGTCATTTCCACTAAACCAAGGTGAGTCATCCCTAACACATTGCTTCTGTTTTTATCTTTTTTCAAAGCATTTCGTAGAACTTCCAGCACTAAGCTCTCGTGCTCATCGTTATTCATATCGATAAAATCGATTATTATTATGCCCCCTATATCTCTTAGTCTCAATTGCCTGGCTATCTCTTTTGCTGCTTCAATATTAGTCTTCAGAACCGTATCAGGAAGATCTTTGCTTCCCACATACTTGCCGGTATTCACATCGACAACAGTAAGAGCTTCTGTTTGGTCTATTACAATGTAGCCTCCGCTTTTTAGCCATACTTTTTTTGAAATAATCTTCTCAATTTTCTCTTCTATTTTATAGTAATCAAATATCTCATAAAACTTATCAAAATAATTAATCCTTGATTTAAGAACAGGGGAAGTCATGGATATAATCTCTAAAGCTTTTTCGTAATATTCCTTATTGTTGATGGTGAGTTTATCTATTTCTTTGGTAAACATATCTCTTACAATTCTAAAAAACAGGCTCATATCTTTATGTATAAGCTTTGGAGCAGATGTCTTCTCACTTTTGCCAAGAACATTAGTCCAGAGAGTATTCAAAAACTCCATATCTGACTTCAGATCCGATAATGAACAACCTTCACCTGCTGTTCTAACAATTATACCCATATTTGGGGGTTTTACTTGAGCAGCCATATCTTTAAGCCTTTCTCTTTCTGCCTCATCTTCAATTCTTCTTGATACTCCGATATAATCTGCAGTAGGCATCAAAACTGCAAATCTCCCCGGCAGTGTAATATGTGTTGTGGCTCTTGCTCCTTTATTGCCAATAGGGTCTTTAACAATTTGAATAAGAACCTCCTGGCCTATCTTTAGATAATCTTCTATCCGGTATGATCTGATATTTTCGCTATCAATAGATAATTCTCCATTGTAGTTCAATAGTTCAGGAAGCACATCTTTCACATACAAAAAAGCATTTTTACCAGTACCAATGTCTATGAAGGCAGCTCCCATTCCGGGCAAAACATTATCCACCAATCCCTTATATATGTTGCCTACTATGCTTTGGTCTTCCTGATCCTCCATATATATTTCCACTAATTCATTGTCTTCAAGGACCGCTGCCCTTGTCTGTCCAAAACTTACATCCACAACAATTTCTTTAATAATAATCGCCACCTATCCTAAGAGAATAATTGTTTCTTGCAGCTACTTTCTATCCACTAGCGATAATGGCACAAGTTCATGGTTAATATTTGTGTAAAGCTCCACTCTTTTTACTCCTTTTACTTCAAAGATATCCCCTATATATTTTTTCAGAGCCTCAAGCAATAGTTGGGGCTTAAGATTTGCTTTGCTGCCACAGGCTAAGACACAGTCTAATTCCACGTTGAGGTTCTCGTGAGGCATGACTTTAATTTCTTTTATCATGGGTTTTATATCTACATCAATGGTTTTAAAATTCTTCTTAGGCTGCTCCTTTGGTACAATAATATTATCTTGAGCCATAAAATCCATAATCTTTTTTTCTAAATCTATGATATGCTCAAAAACCAGTTCTATAGAATATCTTGCATCAGTAACTAATGACATGGCACTCTTTGCCTTATCCTGAAGAACTACCACATCTACAATCTCCAATCCCTTTGGCAGTGATTCATTCAATCTTTCCATTAGCTCCTTTTCAGATACTTCTTCTTCAATGACTATATCCAGATATTCTCCAATGCTTGTCACACCAATGCCAAGAGCAGAAGCAAAGGACATACTGGGGTGGGGATTGAAGCCTTTCGAGTAATGCATAGGTATGTGAGCTCTCCTCAATGCTCTCTGAAATGTTCTCATCAGGTCTAGATGTGATATGTATTTGATCTCTGATCCTTTTATGAATTTTAGTCTCATATTTATCATTTGCACACCCCGCCTTCCTGAAGCAGATTAATTCCACAGCCTGTGCATACAGTCCTGCAATCTCTTGTTGTCTCTCCTTTTAAGGCTTTTTTGTATTCGCTTCTTAGATACTTCTTGGTGATTCCTACATCTATGCGATTCCAAGGTAATACTTCTTCAAAATCCCTCTTCCTTATGGTGTAAAAATCAGGATCAACTCCGCAATCTTCAAAAGCTTTCAGCCATGCTTCATAATTGAAATATTGATCCCAACTGTCAAATTTGCATCCCAGCTCCCATGCTCTTATCAGAACCTTAGAAAGTCTTCTGTCACCTCTGGCGAAAACCGCTTCAAGATAACTCAATTCAGGATCATGCCAGTTGTATGTCAATCCTTTTCTCCTTAGCATTTGCTGAAGGTGCTTCTGCTTCTCCCTCATTGATTCTATAGTATCCTGAGGTTCCCATTGAAAGGGCGTAAAAGGTTTAGGAACAAAACAGGATGTGCTTATGGTAACGTTGACTCCTCTTCCTCTTTGAGCCTTTGGTACCTGATAATATCTATCCAAGACCTTATACCCCAGATCCGCTATACCTTCAACATCCTCCATGGTTTCAGTGGGTAAACCAATCATAAAGTACAGTTTAACACCGCTGTAACCAGAATCAAAAGCTGCTCCAACTGAATTTATTAAGTCTTCTTCTGTAACATTCTTATTTATTACATCCCTCAATCTTTGAGTTCCAGCTTCAGGTGCAAAGGTTAAGCCACTCTTTCTGACTTTTTGAACATCCTGCAACAGCTTCAAAGATATGGAATCAATCCTCAAGGAAGGCAGTGATAGCCCTATCCTGTCTTTTCCATACTTTGACATGAGCTTTTCTACCAATTGATGAAGTCTGGAGTAATCCCCTGTGGACAGGGATGACAGTGATATTTCTTCATATCCTGAACTCTCAACCAGTGTCTCCGCTATTGATTCCAATTCTTCCAATGTTCTTTCTCTTACTGGCCTGTAAATCATGCCTGCCTGACAAAACCTGCAGCCTCTTGTGCAACCTCTGAAAATCTCAAGCATTATCCTGTCATGGACAATGTCTATATAGGGGACTATGATTCTATCGGGAAAATATGCTTTATTTAGATCCTTTACCACTCTTTTCTTAATCTTTGCAGGTACTCCATCCCTGTTAGGCTTTATGGCTTCTATTGTATTGTCCGGATTATAGCTGACATCATAGAAGGCAGGCACATAGACACCAGGTATCTCCGATACCATATTAAGGAATTCTTCTCGTTTTAAACCTGCTGCTTTCCACTGCCTATAGACATCCATGACCTCCAGCATCTGTTCTTCTCCTTCTCCAAGCATGAAGAAGTCAATTATCTCCGCTAGAGGCTCAGGGTTATAGGCACAGGGACCTCCTGCCACTACAAAGGGATCCTTTTCTCCTCTTTGACTTGAAAGCTTAGGGATATCAGCTAAATCAAGCATATTAATAATATTCGTATAACTCATCTCATATTGGAGAGTAAAGCCAACAAAATCAAAATCCTTAATATAATCTCTTGATTCCAAGGCAAAGAGTTTAATATCTTCTTCTCTCATCAATTTTTCCATGTCCGGCCAGGGTGCAAATACTCTCTCACAATAGATATCCTTCTGATCGTTGAGCAAATGATATAATATTTTCATGCCCAAGTGAGACATGCCTACTTCGTAAGAATCAGGAAAGCAAAAAGCAAACCTTATATTTATATCATTTAAATCCTTATGAACGCTATTCCATTCTGTTCCTATGTATCTTCCGGGTTTCTCCACCTTAGGGAGAAGTTTTTCATAAATGTAATCCTTTGTACTTAAATTCAAAATTAATCCTCCTATTTTTCTTAACTTACCACTATCAGTAAACTACTTCACTATATCCTTTATT
>NZ_JAWLCK010000111.1:0-8901 GCF_041687175.1 Lutispora sp. | reverse complement strand
AAAGCTAAAAGCCTCCGATATAGTACTGCTCTATCAGATAGGTCATTAATATCAGCACTATATAGAGCAGCAAACTTGCTTTGAGATATGGTTTTTTTCATCTTCTCAGTAAAACTATATTTATTGATGCTCCATATATCCTCATCTATTATCTTTGAAAAATCTGCTAAGGCTACATCAGCTTTTTTTAAATTATATTGTTCTATAATAATATCTATCAGCTCATTTAAAGAGTACTCTCTGCATCTTTCTATTCCCATGACTTCTGCTGAAATTTCAGCTGCTGCGGAAACTACTCCATCGGTATTTCTAAATTTTCTTTCAGAAGAATAGCTCTTTAGAACCCTTATGAGTTTATATATTATAAATTTATTTTGAGGACTGAACCTTTTATCCCAATTTATACCGAGGAAACGATATACCAACTTGATATGGTTTTCATCCAGCTTTATATCATTTCTAGTATCAGTGAAGTAATAATACTTGCCCTTATATCTTCCGAAAACTTTCATGGTATCATAGTAGCCTATCTCTATGTTTCTTCTTGCTCTTTCCATATCAAAAACCAACATTGGTCCCAGGTTTTCAGAGTTTTTTATCTGTATAAGATTCAAATCCTTGTCCTTTACCTTCCTCACTCTACCTACTCCGGACACATCCACCGATATTACATTATATATCTTTTTTTGAAGCATAAGTGATACAGGTAGATTATCATATACAGCACCGTCAATAAATTTTTTTCCACCTATCTCCATAGGTTTAAAAGCAGGAAAGGATGCACTGGCCAAAAGATAATCCACCATCTCTCCTTCAGGTATTTCTTCCTTAAACATGGCCATAGGCTTTCTATCCGTCAGCGAAAAAGTCACTATTCCAAAATCCATATGGGATTTTCTGATTTTATCCTCATTAACAGCCATAGTAAGAAGCTTTTTTAAAGGAGTCACATCCAATCCACCGGAGTTGATAGCAGCTTTTATCAGTCTCATAGTTTCCTCTGCCTTTTGATGAGAATCCAAATCCGATATTTCTTTATTCATGCTTATTATAGTTTCAACTGAGATGCTGGTCCATAAATCATAAGCCTTTTCATAATCATCCTGAACTATCATAGCTCCGTTTAAAGCACCCACAGAAGTTCCGGCCACAGCAATGAGAGGTATTTCCAGCTCCCTTAGAGCTTTCCATACCCCTATCTCATAGGAGCCCTTGGCTCCTCCACCTCCTAGAACAAGACCATAGCCTGTCATTTGTTAAATCTCCCTAGCTTACAAAATACTCTTCATTGTTCAGTAACAGTTGTTGAAGCTTCTGCCTTAGTCTTTGTAAAGTTCTCATACTGGGATAATAACATTCCTGCCAACATTAAAGCACAGCCTAAATATCCTCTCAATGGCATTATTTCACCGAGCAATATCAAGCCGCCTATACTGGCAAATACCGATTCCATACTCATAGCAATAGCTGCATGGGAAGGTTTTGCATGTTTCTGAGCAATAGCTTGTATGGTATAGGCTACTCCTCCAGATAGTATGCCGCCATAAAGAAGAGGTATAACAATTTGAGATAAGGCAGCAATGCTTATATCTTCGAAAATCAGGGCAGCCATCAGGCTCAGTGCAGAACAGGTAACAAACTGCATAATGGACAGTTTAACCGCATCAACTTTCTTTGCAAAATGATCTATGACAAGTATATGTACCGCCCAAAAAACTGCTCCGATTATCTCAAGCCAATCTCCAAGTTCTATATAAAAACCCTCATTGACGCTTAAAAAATACAAACCTATGATTGCAACAAAAACACCTAACCAGGTAGTAACATGAGTCTTTTGTTTGAGAAAAATACCAAGTATAGGCACAAAAACAATATAAAGACCTGTTATAAATCCAGCCTTACCAGCTGTTGTATAAATCAAGCCAATCTGCTGGAAGGATGCAGCTGTGAACAGAGCACTTCCTGCTATAATGCCAGCGGTTACAAAACTTGATTTGGTTTCTACCTTATTATTACTTTTTTCTCGTCTCCTTCCAGTAAAAATAACAATGGGTAGGAGAGAAAGACTTCCTAATGCAAATCTAAGCCCTGTAAATGTAAAAGCTCCAACATGCATCGTGCCTACTCTTTGGGCAACAAAGGCAAAGCCCCATATAGCTGCTGTCAATAATAATAGCGCACTGGACTTAACCTCTTCTTTTTTCATATTAACACCTCTCAAAAAATAATTCAGTATATAACTAAATTATACCATACTTCAGTTTCGCTCCATATCATATCCTACTTAATCAGCTTAGATAATGCCTTAAACTGGGGTGTGCCCGATACCTTAAGCAAATCATACAATATGGTTTCCGTATTGCTTATAACTGCGCCCATATCCCTCATGAGCTCAAGACCATTACTTTTGTTTTCTTCAGTTCTGGAGCTTACTCCATCGGCTGCTATAAATACATCATACCCTTGATTCAGCAAATCTCTCGTTGTCTGAAACACACATATGTGGGTTTCCATGCCTGTTATTATAACTTTCTTTCTGCCTGTTTTATTTAAACTTTCTATAACCCCCTCTGTACATGCAGTAAAGGTGATCTTATCAAACTTCTCAACGCCTTCTAAGTTTTCCTCAATCTCAGGTACGGTAGGTCCCAGTCCCTTTGGATATTGCTCAGTAACAATGATAGGAATATCCATATTCTTAGCCGCAGCAACCAGAACATTAGTGTTCTTAATAACACTGTCTCCTTGATTTATTGCAGGAGCTAGCTTTTCTTGTATATCAATAATTAACAAAATGGCTTCTTCTTTATTCAAATAATACTTGTCCACTGTATTTCTCCTTTCTCCTATACATGAAAACATATTCTTTTGTATATCATTCATAGATTATATCTAAGGTTGCACTATAAGTAATAATCCAAATATTTCCATAATTTGCAATCTTAATCTTTTACCTTCATAGTATTTCTATTTCAATATTTTGCACAACTGCCTCAGTATTTTGCTCTATATATTGAATCACATTCTGAATGCATGAATTGGAATGTTTAGTACTGTTGCTTACACAAGCAATACCTAAAACAATTGACTGATGCAAATCAAGGTCTTCCACTTCAGCAATAGATGCATTATATTTATGCCTAACCTTATCAATGATACTTCTTACTATCATTCTTTTTTCTTTCAGAGAATGAACCCAATTTGCATATAAATATATTTTAGCTGTTCCAATTATCATTTTTCATCCCTTACTATACATTAAAGATTATTTATTCTCTGTTGCAACCAAAACACATGACTGCAACGCTTCAATGCCTTTTTCTTTTGCTAGAATTAGTATCTCTCTGTCAATGGTACCTGGTTGGAACCAAACATATTTGATTCCCAACTCTGCTGCTTCTTCAATATATGGTTTTCCCCTATCAGGGGCCACTACCATATTTATCACATCAGGAATTTTAGGCAGTGATGAAAGATTCTTGTAACAAATATCTCCATCAATGGATTCAACTACAGGATTTACAGGGTATACTTCATATCCCTTCTCCTTCAACCTTTTATAAATCTTATTCCCAAACTTCTCAGGGTTTTGATTGGCACCCACTACTGCCCAGACTTTCTTTTCCAGCATAGTTTCTTTACTCATGATTAGTCCTCCTTATTTTTTCATTTGATTTAATCAACTCTTCTTTCTCCTTACGAGACAATCTTTTTATTGCTACTTCCCGCTTCATGGCTTCATTATCCGATTCAAAATGCTCATAATATATAAGGCTTACCGGCAGCCTGGCTCTCGTATATTTCGATCCATGACCGCTGTTATGAGCTTTTAGCCTATTATCCAAATCCTTTGCCCAACCTGTATAGTATGTGTCATCTGAGCATTTTAATATGTACGTATAAGCCAACTCTATCACTCTTTCTATTTATACTTATTATATATTTCAAAGATGCAGATCCCATCTTTCTTCAATTATATGGTTTCCCCAGGAATCATTTACTTTTGTTTCGGTTAACTTAAATCCATACTTACTATAAAGGTGGCGTGCGACTTTCAGCTTATCAACGGTCCAAAGAAACACATGCTTATAATCTTTCTCCCTGCAAAAATTCATAAATGTCTCCATAAGCCTATGACCCAATCCTTTGCCACGCATTTCAGGCTCAATAAGGAACCAGCGCAGCATTGCAGAAATTTCATCTGCTCTGACCAGTGCTATTACACCCACCGGTTTGCCCTTCATTTCTGCTACCCATATATTCTCTTTGGTATCATCATGCTTCTCATTAAATTCATTAACATATTTTTCAACATAGTCCCCGAATTCTGATCCGAATCCATACTCAATATCATAGATTTCTCTATGCCTTTTAATAATATAATCTATATCCTCAGGCTTATAAGTTCGAATCACAACATCATCAATATTATTCTTCATATTGCCCTCCAACTTTAATGCTACAACTATATCATACTATAAATCAATATAAAAATACCACCTGTTGGTTATTGCCCACAGGTGGTATTTTTATCGGTTATATCGTCCATTGATTGTGTATGATACCAACCAATTTCCAACTATCATCATATTGTTCAAATACTAATCGAAGGCTTTTCCAGTCTATTCCTTCATATTGAGGTTCAAATCCAGAGAAATAATATTCTACTACTATTGGATTATCATAAACTTCAAACTGATTTTCAAGCATATTTCCAAAGCTTAATACTTCATTATATCCTATAGATTCTGCATTTATAAAATCCTCCGAGTATATGAATTTACCATAGTATTCACTTGGGGTTAATCTGATTTCATCACCTATCCCATCATAATATCCCCATATATAAGACTCCTGGTCTTCAAAGAATTTTTTAATCTCTTCTTTATCAAATATCCTGTCGCTTTCCAATGATACATGGGTATAAGGAGTAAATCTGACTCCTTTTACAGGATGAACAAAATCGGAAATAGTTTCTGCGTCTTTCATACTTATTGCATAAATCAATTTATCTGCAGTTCCTTTGATGACTTCCTTGGCATACTCCGGTTTTATGATTCCTTCCTCTGTTTTAGGGTATTCCAGTCGTAAATCTATTAGTTTTGTTTTATCCCCAATAGCTTTAAATCTTTCTTTAATACTTGCTTCATTTAAAAGCATTTCCTCATACTCTTTATTGCTCTCCTCGGAAAGCTTTTCACCATTTTGTTTCAATTCTACTATCAGCATATTTCTATCATTTTCACCTATTATTACATAGTTTTGATCATTAGTCTCAAAATTTTGCTTCTGTTGGGACCAATCTTCTTTTAGTATATGATGAATTGTCAAAAGTTCAGCTCTTTGTTTATTCTCACCTAGGTATATGAAATGAACTGCCTTAGCTTCATAATTTTCATCGGTATCTTTATCTATTGTGAATTTACCGCTCCAACTTTCAGGTATAATGAACCTGTATCCTTCGCTATAGCTGGAGTATTCCTCCATAACTTTTTTTAGCCCGTCTTTTCCGTCCCATTGATACCAGTTGCTTATCCAGGGCATATCTGCCATAGAATAACCCTCCGCTTCAAGGGGTTCAGACTGGACACCAACTTCAATGATTCCGTCGTTGTTTATGTCCTGGCTGTAGAGAGGATAGGGCTTAAAGGTCTGGGAAAAGTTATACTCATCTTGGGACTTGAGAGCTTTTACATCCTTTCCTACCGATTCAGGCTGCAGCTGTGCCAATGTAGGAACTGTTAAAACTGTGCACAAAGTTCCTGCAATAATTCCACTTTTTATTAATATCTTTTTCATTTCATGAATCCTCCATCAATATATTGCTATATATCTGGACGAAAATATATAAAATTTGTTTCCAATTCCTTATCACATTATCAAAAACATGAAATAGCTATAAATGGAGCTTATTATCACAAAAGAAATTACAATAGGCATCGTCTTTTTAACCAATTCAATAAAGGGAGTTCCATAATGCTCTGTAATTATTGCCAAGCATATGTGCATAGGTGAAACCTGCATTGCTATATAGATCATGCACATTAGCAACACCATCAATGCTACCCCTCCATCAGGTATGGTTGCATAGGCCAAGGGTACAGCCAATGCTATGCTTCCTTGTGAACCTGCTACCAAGGCACCTAAAAAAGCTACCATTGCAAATATTACTACCGACGGGATAGGAAGCAAGGAAAGATAGCCTGGCAATCTCTGTATGATACCTGTAAAATCTAAAACCTCTTTAAAAATCATAATTATAACTGTGCTTAGTATCAATTTGACTTCAAAAGCCGATCTAAACATTGGCTTAATTTCATCAAAGGTAAACTTATTTAATATGAAATACAGTACAATAACCGGTATTACTGCTAAGTGTACAGTTATTTTAAATGCTAAAATAATTATTATAGACAAGGCTATGGACCAGAGACTTATAACTATATTCTTAATTTCATGGATTTTTTTGCTTGATACTGTCACTCCTGTGTCTTTAGGAATCTTTCTTATATAGAAAAAATATCCTAACAAAAATAGCACAACTACCATAGGCAGCATTATCCAAACAAAAGATGTCATATCAACGCCGGATAAGCTTAGTGCCAATAATATTGAAGAATATGTGGGAAGAAACGACTCTGAAATATGCCTGTAATAGCTTGTTACAAACGTCTTCTCTTCTTTTGTCAGATAATTCTCCACGGCATTATCTACAATAGGTGCCGCTATCAGGACAGCGCCTGCAGAAGGCAGCAATCCTATGATGAAGGGCGCTATCATTGTATTGATTCTTCTGTTATTGAATAAATTGTTTAAAGATCTTTCCGCCAAAACTATATGACCTCTTTTTTCCAGCATTCTCTGCAAGAAAGTGATTGAGTAGAATGCCATTATGAGGTCAAAAGTGCCTTTGCTAAATGTACCATTTACTACCAGTTTTATGGTATCCAAAGGATTTATGCCGTATAATACTATAGCAGCTCCAATGCCTGCTGCTATTGACACTGATAAAGGTTTATTAAATTTCATCACTATGGTTATACAAGCAAAGATTAATAGCAGTTTGATTATGTCCAATTAGAGACCCCTTTCCTCTTTTATGTTTCTATGTGTCAGAAAATCAAAATCGGTATCCGCCACCTATATGTCGGAGGATACCTTAATTCTATTATATCAATAAAAAGCTGTAAAAGGAATAGATATGTAGGTTGCGAGCCTAGGGTATTCCTTTTAGGACTGGTCTCTAGTCGCTAGTCCCTGGTCTCTGGTATTGGGGTATTCCTCTGAGGTCTTTTGGAGAACACGGATTTACACGGAGGTTGTTTGGAACCACTAAAGGGTATCACTTAGATACTATAGCTAAATAGAATAAGCATATGTGCTTCAGATATCCACACTATATTCTGCACATATGCTTATTCTTAAGGTATTTTAGTTTCATTCTATTTATTTGCCAGTACCCACTGACTGTAATTCTCTGTTTTCTTTAAATTCTGAGCTATCACAGGCCAGATGTCTTCGGTCTCAAAACCTCTCCTCCAGGCTGCGGCTCCAGCTAAGTTATACTTGTGAACCAAAGAGGATTTAAGGTTGATGGATTCCGCATCTTCTATCCACACCTTGTAGGTTTTACCATCCTCTGTATACTGGGCATAATGCTGACCGCTATCTTCATCCCAAATAATTTCCGCTTTTTTCTCATCTAGTATGCTTTGAACTTTTCCCATGGACAGGGCCTTGGAAGTAACCTTTATCTTCCCATCTACTTTTTCTTCCTCCCATAGTCTTGTGTAGAAAGGCATCCCCAGTATTACCTTTTCTGCAGGAACTTGTTCCAATATCCTTTTGAGATTGTTTTCAACCCATTTATACTGGGCAACTGAGCCTGCCTTGGGACTCGAAGCCCAATGCTGGTCATAGGCCATTACAGCCATATAATCTACTGCTTCTGCCAATGCTTTTCTGTCATAGCACTTGGACCAGGTGCTGCTTCCTGATATAAAGGTAACATCCATAGAAAGTGTAAGTCCTTGCTCCCTGCAAAGAGGATAGAGTTCTCTCATGAACTGTGTTAGCATGTCCTTATCCTTTTCATATATGTTTTCAAAATCAATATTTATTCCATCCAATTTATAAAGCTTTGCATACACAAGCAGCTGACTGATTATCTTTTCCCTTTTATCTGTATTGTTCAAAAACTCATTGGTTATATCAGGATTAAAATCATTGGAAGCTAATCCCCATACCTGATAGCCATTTTTATGTGCCCATTCCACATACTCCATATCCGCATTATTGGCTACATTTCCTTCTCCGTCCACTACGGCAAACCAAGTGGGAGATACAATGTCCAATCCTTCCATAGTTTTGAGCTTGCTCACATCAGGATTCTTTTTGATAACATGTTCCCATACCATGTTTATTTTGCCCTTCTCAGGCTTAAAGGGTTCTACTGCAGGTTCCTGAGGTATAGGCTGAGTAGGAGTTGCTTCAGTTATATTCAGGTATTTACCTTCCAAATACCCTATTATACCATCTTTAGTTCTTACCTTATACCACTTACCTACTTGTTCAAAAACTCTGACCGTATCCCCCGCTTTAACAGGCTTTGTCACATAGGGAGAAAACATACTGCTATCCCTCTTGAGTCCCCTATCCTGAATCAGCTCTCCTGTTATCATTGTATCCTTATTATAGTCTATAACAGCTATCGAGTTGGAAGCCAATTCTACATGGATATTCAACATGTCCTTTAAAAATTCTATAGGTATATAGGGTATTCCATCCACAATTCTTGCAGGTACATTTAAATCCATGGGTTTTTGGTTTACCATGGCAGTAAGCTTGTCCGTTTTCATGGTAATAAGCTTGTCTTTTGTAGTAAAAACCACTTTCTCCAGT
>NZ_JAWLCK010000110.1:0-9006 GCF_041687175.1 Lutispora sp. | reverse complement strand
TATAAAAGCATAAAAAGAGTATTTCTGGCCGATGGAGATGCATTAATGATAAAAATAACAGAGCTTTTGAGAATACTTCAGTTTATTAAGGAATGGATTCCGGAATGTGAGAGAGTAGGCATTTATGCATCGCCAAAAAGCATAATGTTGAAAACACCAGAGGAATTAAAACTTCTTCGAGAAGCAGGGCTAGGGATAGCTTACCTTGGTCTGGAATCTGGGAGCGATGAAATATTAAGGAAAATAAATAAGGGTGCTGATTCTGAGGAGATAGTTAAAGCAGGTTTAAGGATAAAAGATTCAGGAATACTTCTCTCTGTGACTTTGATTTCTGGATTAGGCGGAGCAAAGCTATGGAAAGAACATGCTCTAGAATCTGCTAATGCTATAAGCAGGATGAAGCCTGATTACCTTGGACTGTTGACCCTTATGGTAGAACCAGGCACCAAGCTTTATGATGAAGTATCAAAGGGTGAGTTTGAGCTGCTGACTCCCCAGCAAGTTGCCTTAGAAACCATTGAACTACTGAAAAATATAGATGCGGAAGGTTGTGTGTTCAGAAGCAACCATGCTTCAAACTATTTATCCCTGAAGGGCACATTGAACAAGGATAGAGCGATGCTTATCAAACAGCTCAATGGTGCCATAGAAGGTCAAGTTTGTTTTAAAGATGAATATCTAAGAGGATTATAGAGTAATCCTATAAATATCCTCTTTGCATTCTTCATCTGTAAGTTTATCATAAAAGCTAAGGCTTCCCCTCTTTTTCATGGGCAGGCCTTTCTTTTTTGAATAATTAGAGAAAGCATTGATGCTCTGATAATTATCGGAGAGAACGGAAAATTCCAAAGAGTGGCATCCTAATCTCTTTACCTCTTCAACTATGCTATCCAACAGCATGCTAAAATACCCTTTGCCTCTATAATCAGGCATCAATCCTATTTGCCATAAATAGAAAACTCCATCCAGGGAAGAGCTTTTCATGCCACCGGTATAACCAACTATAATATCATCGTCCTCCAGCACCAGACATGTATTATTGAAATACTCCGATAATATCCAATATGTAAAAGGAGTATGCAGGTCCAATGGCTTACAGTAATCAATCAACTCTCTCACTGTACCAATATCTTGAGGTTTTAAGCTTCTTATCCTCATATTATTTTCCTCCTTTTCATTAAGCAGCATTTCGCTTTTTTTTGGTATTTATATATCTGAAGATTATTGAAACAAATATTATACCAAAAGCTATAGCTCCTGCTATACCTAAGGTTTCAATTCCTTTGTATGCTGCAGCCACCAGATTATTCTCGATTATGTGCAATATAGTATTATAAGCAGATATACCGGGCACAATTGGAAACAAACTGGGAACATGAAACACTGTTGCTGGAGTTTTGCGCAATTTGGCCATGATTTCACTGGTAAAGCTGATGACTGCAGAAGCAACAAAGGCAGAGTAGATTTTATTGCCAGATAAAAAATACATGCTGTCATACACTGTCCAGCCTATGGAGCCGCATAATCCTGCCCAGATCAAGTTCTTTCTTTCTATATTAAACAATATTGCGGGACAGAAGCTGCCCAAAAATGCAAGAAAAATCCCCTTCATATAATCACATCCAAATCTTCATAAGTAATAAAGAAATACCCACACCCACACCAATTGCAGTAACAGTATACAAAGCCTCCGTCAATCTTACTTGACTGGATAGAATATCCCCATACAATGCATCCCTGATCCCATTAGTTATGGCAATTCCGGGGAATAAAACAATAATAGACCCAATAATAACTGAATCAATATTTATGGGCAATATATATTTACTGATTAAAATTGCTAGAATTCCCGTAATGAAACTCCATATAAAATCAGAAAAGAAAGGTAGCAAGCTTATATTAGTTACTCTGTTCTTTGAATAGTATATGAGCATGCTTATGAGTGCAGCAACTACTCCGTTTATTACAGTTCCACTAAACAACATAGCATAGGCAAAGGAAGTAATGCCCGCCGCAAACAGCCTTTTATAATAAGGGAAATAGGGTGCTGAATTCAAGTCTTCTAAAATCTTCATCGCTTCATCATAGGCGACTTTCTTGTCCTCAAGGCTTCTTGAGAATGTGTTTATCATCTCAATCTTATGTAGATTAATAGTCCTGCTTTTTATTCTTTTTACTATAGATACTGAATCTTTTGGATTGTTTTTAGACCAGCAGGATAGAAATATTCCTGTTGGTGTTACGAAACATTCACTTTTTATATCATAGGCACTGCATATCCTCTCTATAGTATCCTCTACTCTGTATGTTTCTGAGCCATTGGTAAGAAGGATCTCACCACTTACCATAGCAATATCTGTAACTTCTTTCACATCCATGTTAATCACCACTAAATCAAAACTATCTAATATGTATATTTGAAAATCATATATAGTATAATCCAGGCAACTGCTAATGACAACCTAACTATTTATAGGAATATTTGGATGAACTAAAAAACGCCCGACTATTTACAGCCAGGCGCTTTAGTATTAGAACTTAGATAACAGCCAACAAAATAAAGTTTAATATAAAGAGGAAAGTGGATGCTACCAGGATTGGATGTATGTCCTTAGTCTCGCGCTTGCATATTTTAACTATGCAGTAGAATATGAAACTTGTAGCAATACCATAGGAAATGCTATAGCATAAAGCCATAAACACACCTGCGAAGAAAGCTGGTATAGCTTCATCTAAATCATCCCACTTGATCTCTCTGAATGATGCCATCATCATAATACCAACAACTATGAGAGCAGGAGCTGTAGCAGCTGCAGGTACCATGCCTGCAACAGGAGCCAGGAATATGCAAGCAGCAAATAGCAATGCAGTAACTACGCTTGTTAATCCTGTTCTGCCACCTGCACCTATGCCTGCTGCACTCTCAACATAGGTAGTTGTATTAGAAGTTCCGAACAATGCACCGATGGATGTAGCGATAGCATCTGCAAAGAGAGCTCTATCCATCTTGGATTTGAAGCCAGGATTATCTTCCATGGCTTTTTCATCTTCTTCACTGAAAATTCCGCTTCGACGACCTGTGCCTATGAAAGTACCAATTGTATCAAAGGTGTCTGATAAGCTGAACGCGAATATGGTCATAAGAACTAATGGAATCTTTGCACCATCAGCAAACAGGGAAAGCAATCCTTCTCTGCCAAAAGCTGCACCAAAGGTAGTGCCCAACTCTGCAAAGGCAGCGCCTACTCCGGCAGTTGTGCCTATAGTAGATACATCAACAACACCCATGGGTATACCGATTATTGTAGTAGCTATGATGCCAATGAGTATCGCACCTTTTACCTTAAGTACTAATAACACTATGGTTAGAATCAAACCAATTATTGCTAATAAAACAGAAGGAGTATTCAAAGTCACAAGGGCAGGTACTGCACTTGCATCAGCTATAACTGTTCCACCTTCTAAAACTATGTTATGGCCAGGATCGGAAGTAAAGTTAATAAGTCCGGCACTTTTAATTCCTATATAAGCAATAAAAATTCCGATACCACCACCGATGGCATTCTGAAGGCTTGTTGGTATAGCTTTAATGATTGATTTACGAATTTTTGTAACTGTAATAAAGATATTTACTAAACCGCATACAAAAACCATTGCAAGAGCTTGCTGCCAAGTAAATCCTAGACCAAAGCATACTGTATAGGTGAAGAAAGCATTCAATCCCATACCTGGAGCCTGGGCATAAGGAACATTTGCAAATAAACCCATAACTAATGTACCAACTATAGAAGCAATGATTGTTGCAAGAAATACAGCTCCCCATGGCATACCAGTCTGTGACAGCATACCTGGATTAACAAAGATGATGTAGGACATAGCAAAGAATGTAGTAAAACCAGCTACAACCTCTGTAGAAAGAGTAGTGCCATGCTCTTTAAGCTTGAAAAAATTGTCCACGAATAATTCCCTCCATAAATTTAATGTAGATTTCACCAATAAAATAGCAATTGGTAAAACCAATCGCCGCAAATTCATTAGAGAATAAAATCACAACACTGTGAAATGGAGTGATATATATTCCCAATAGTCGAACAATTTACGGTTGCTCGGTAGAAACTTTAGGTCCCTATTACCCAAATTATATTGGTGATTTTTCAGTTTATGTTCGTATTTTATCATACTTGGTCTATGATAGCAAGTAAATTTTGTAATAATTCATAGGAAAGTGTAGATAACTTGATGTTAATTTACCTAATGAATTTAACTTTCATATAGTCTCTGTGAATTTGCGATATTTATTTTTAAAGGATTAGTATTATTTATGTTGAATACTTTTGTAGGTATTTATACTAGTGGGGAGTGAATTTATGTGTTTTTTTATTTTAAAAACAAAAATAGAACTATCAAAGAGTTGCGAAAAAGACAAGGATATACTGCAAAGGAATTAGCAAATAAATTAAAAGTAGAATCAAGCTTGATATCCAGAATTGATGACAGAAAGCTGAAAGATGTTCCGGAACCTCTAAAATCAAAGCTCTTGCCTGTACTTAGAGGAGATGACTTGAATAAGGTTCCCTGGTAAAGGCTTCATGAGGACCATTTAATACCGAGGGTTGAATAAGTATTTACAAAACGAAAGGCTGGAAATATTTATGATAGATATAACAAATATTGAGTTGGAAACAGATAGGCTTTATATGAGACATTTTAAAACTGAAGATTTAGTTGAGTATTCAAAAATAATGGGACAGGATGAAGTGGGAAAATGGCTTCCTAGAGGAAGGGGCTATACTAAAGAAGAAGTTAAAAAATTCCTGGAAAGCATATCAAAACATTGGCAAGAAAAGGGATACGGAGTATGGGCTGTTGTAGAAAAAGAAAGTGGCAAAATCATTGGACATTGTGGGCTAAACTATGTAAAGCAGAATAATGAAATAGAGGTTCTCTATGGTTTTGGCAAAGACTATTGGGGGTTAGGTTATGCTACTGAAGCTGCAAAGGCTGCATTGGCATTCGGCTTTGAAAAGATAGGGTTAAACAGAATTGTAGCCTTTGCTAAGACTGATAACATAGCATCTAAAAAAGTTATAGAGAAGATAGGATTAAAGTACATAAAGGACATAGAGATATTCGGCATGATTTGTGCTTACTATGAATCATATAAATCATAAAGTCCTATGAATAAAAGAAGACAAGAGAATATAATGCTACTTGTCTTCTTTTAATTCATAGGGAGATTATATAATGAATTTATGCTTTTACTGCTGGTGTGCCCTTAGCGGCCTCAGTATTTGAAAACATGAAAATCATATACCTTACTAAAACATATATCACCATGATTACAGCCCAAAGTTCCAGTATATATACTAAGTATCTAAGTAAAGCGATGCCGTTCCCAATATTCATAAGATACGCATTGGTACCTTTCATAGCTATAGCTGTTATTACAAATGGAAAGGTGAAGGCAGAATAACTGGGATAGAATTTCAGCTTGAGCAATTTAGGCATGGCAATAATTACAGATACAAACATCAATAGAGAAAGTACGGATAAGAATCCTATCATTGCCGGGCTTTTGCTTTGGAAAGAATTCAGGTATCCGGCTAGGCAAAGGCTTGCAGGAGCAGTGAATATTGCTAATGTGGGCATAGCCGGCTCCGGCAGCTCTTTTATGGATAATACTCTATAGATTACTATAGGCAAAAGTATAATATAAGTTGCTAAGCCAAACCAGAATATATATTGTCCAAGCTGAGCCATGTTAAATGCCGGTGCAGTTACACTGGCGCAGACTATACCAACATAAACAATGAAGTAGCTTGGAAATATCTTTTTAATATTAAAGCTTCCAATATACTTAATACTAAATAGTACAATCAGCAAACAATGGAGAATTAAGCCTGCCAGCCATATAAAAATTGCTGCAGATGAAGCGTAAGGTTTAATATAGGTCGACAATAACATGATTCCCATTGAAAATGTAGGCATTACACTGGCTACAACAGGATTGTCAAAGCCTTCTTTTATAGAATTAGGCATCATAACCGCTTTTATTAACAGCTTAACCAATATTAAGGCTGCAATAACACCAAACAAGCTTTTATAAAGGCTTCCATAAGAGCCAACCAGATTCCCGGCGGCAGCGCAGGCCAGCATCAAACCGGAAATGGGGAGGGGTAATTTTTTTATCATAAATTATTCATTCTCCTCTTCAAGGTTATTAATACTTTCTATTCTGCTTGCCATCTCAGGATCTTCCAACAACTTTTCTGCTATCCATGCAGCAACTTCACCTGTGATCTTAACACAATGAGCTTTCCTTTCTGGGCTTCCAAAGTCATAATTCTTTACAAGAACACGGCAGCAAGTGCTCTTATACATATCCTTTATATGATTATGAAGCTCTGCAGAAACAGGAAACATTTTTTCATTCATAGGTTCACCGAGCTTTCTGCCGTAAGCCATACCTAAAGCCATAGCACCTCCGCTTACTGCACCGCATAAGCAGCCGGATTTACCCATACCAATGGGAAACGCAGATGCAAGTCTTACAACATCTTCATTGTAGGGACTGCCCAAAAGTTTATTGATTGTATAAACTACAGACTCTGAACAGAAAAACTCACCTCGCTGGAAGTAACCCTCTGCTTCTTTGCGAATGGAATCAACAAATTCTTTCTTGTTCATTTAATATCCTCCTGTATAATATGATAATTTCATGGTTAAGTATATTAAACAGGATTCAACAATACAAATAGTTAAATTCTATAAAGCTTTATCTATAAATAGTAAAAATCTATAGACTAAGATTTTACTTCATTTCCACAAGGTACTTCCAATATCTTTTGGGCATAAAATTAGCCTGGAGCTTTAGGTTTGTTCTATCCTTGATGGCTATACTTTCAAAATATCTCTTCCAGAGCTCTTGATAAAACAATTCCTTTTCGTGATAATCAAAATTTCCCTTTATATCTATGTCACTTATGAACCATTTGGACTTGTCATAGAATACTCCGTAGTTTCTCTTTACATCATGGATTACAAATATCTGATCAGCCATTCGAGAAGCAAAATGCTCTCCTAAAAGGCAGGCAGTATTGTACTGGGTTTCTATAGGAGCATAATAAATATTGTTGCTAAGAAGCCTGAACCTGATTATACCTAGAAGCAGATGCTTTTCCCTGTTAATCTTGGTTACCAGTCTATGTATGTTGTATACTCTGTCATCTGACAGATAGGAGTCTACAAGCCTGCCTACCTTAAATCCAAAGCGCAGGTATTCCAAAATATACCTGCCCGCATTTTCATGCTCTGATAAATAGGCGTACATTATATTGGTTAAAGCTTCCTTAGAAATCTTATTGATTATTCCATTATGAACCTTTGTAGCTTTTTCTTTATCGGTATCAATATAGCGCCTTTGAATCAGAAAGTTGTCAATAAAATCATCCATAGCCACAATTTGCTCCGGGTTTTCCCTTTCATAATAGGCATCATATATAGCCGTCAAAAGGCCTTCAAAGGTTCCATCATAAATATAATAAAGCATCATCATAATTCACCTGTAATTCTAGATATTCTCTCTGCAGGAGTCATGATCTGGGGATAAAGCTGGAAAAAGGACAATTGCTCTGTATTTTCATTTATCTTTATTTTGTCTTCCAAAAGGAGATGGTTTTTCACCATTGGTGGATTGCTTATAAAATTCCTGTCCTGAAAATATCTACCCTTGCAGGTTATGAAATATTTAGCTCTCTTCAACACTATGCCTAACTTTTTTAAATCATCAAAATCAAGAGCAGAAACCTTCCTTGCCTGCAATATCCTCTGGGCTGATTTAACACCAATACCTGGAACCCTAAGCAGCATATAATAATCGGCTTTGTTTACCTCTACAGGAAATCTGTCAAGATTTCTTAATGCCCAGTCACTCTTAGGATCCAATAGTTCATCAAAATTTGGGTTATTATCATCCAGAATCTCATTAGATGTAAAACCATAAAACCTAAGAAGCCAATCTGCCTGATAGAGTCTATGCTCACGCAGCAGAGGAGGATTGTTTATGGAAGGGAGACTTGGATGATTCGATACGGGTATGTATGCAGAATAATACACTCTCTTTAGGTTGTAGCTTTTATACAGGGATTCAGAAAGCTTCAATATCTTCAAATCATTATCTTTTGAAGCTCCGATAATCAATTGGGTGGATTGTCCTCCGGGAACGAAAGAGGGTGAACTTCTAAATCTTTGTCTTTCCTCCTGATTTTGTATTATTCTGGATTTTATCAAGCCCATAGGTTTTGTGATTGATTCTTTGGTTTTCTGGGGAGCAAGAAGCTTAAGGCTTTCGCTGGAAGGGAGCTCAATATTTACGCTCATCCTATCTACATATCTGCCTGCTTCTTCAATCAAAGCGCTGTTGGCACCGGGAATAGCTTTTAAATGAATATAGCCATTGAAATTCACTTCTTCACGAAGCTTTTTTACAGATTTCAAAAGGAGCTCCATGGTGTGATCCGGGCTCACCCATACTGCTGAGCTGAGAAAAAGTCCTTCAATATAATTTCTTCTATAGAAGTTTATGGTGAGGTTCACCAACTCCTCTGGAGTGAAGGAAGCTCTAGGTATATCATTGGAAGACCTATTGACGCAGTATTTGCAATCATAGATGCAATAGTTTGTAAATAATATTTTCAACAATGATATGCATCTTCCATCTGGAGTCCAGCTATGGCAAATGCCGGAGGGAGCTGCGTTACCTATTCCCCCTTTTTTATTCTTTCTGTCGCTGCCGCTGGAAGAGCATGATACATCGTATTTGGCAGAATCGGCTAATATTTTTATTTTATCGATGAGTTCCATTTCATCCACTCCGTTACTACTTTATGCCATTATTTTACCAGAAAAGTACCAAAATATCAAACATATGTTCGATATTTATTATGGGAACAATTTACTTTATATATCGTCAATATCAGTATCTTACCTTACCTTTAAGAATGGAGG
>NZ_JAWLCK010000109.1:0-9069 GCF_041687175.1 Lutispora sp. | reverse complement strand
GCCTGCATATGAGAGTATATAATCACAGGACCCAGAAATTGAAAGCCTCTCTTTTTCATATCCATACTTATTCTCTCTGACAACTCCGTCTTTGCAGGAAGCTCTGATACGCTTTTCCAGTTGTTTATGACAGGCTTATGATCTACGAAACCCCATATGTAATTGCAGAAGCTGCCGAATTCTTTTTGAATCTCAAGAAACCTATTGGCGTTATTTATTGAAGCTCTGATCTTTCTTTCATTTCTTATAATGCCTTCATTTCTCATCAGTTCCTGTACTTTTTCTTCTCCGTAATTTGCCACTAATACAGGATCAAAATCATCATAGGCTTTTCTGTAGTTCTCTCTTTTTCTCAGTATTGTTATCCAACTCAGTCCAGCCTGGGCAGACTCCAGCACAAGGAATTCGAATTGCTTCCTGTCATCATAAACAGGCACACCCCATTCCTCATCATGATATTTTATGTACAATTCATCGTTACCGCACCAACTGCACCGTTTCATTGCACCCACTCCTTTAGTGTTTATTGTCATGTATGACAATTATTACAAATGGCATCTAGGAAATTATATCACTAATTTTTATAATCGTCCAATAGTTCATACAATGAAAAAAATGACGCCAATCATATTTAAATGATTAGCGCCATTGAACTTTTAGCTCTTTCTGCTATTTACTTATCTTATCTATGCCACCCATATAAGGTCTTAATACTTCCGGTATAAGGACACTTCCGTCTTCCTGCTGGAAGTTTTCCAGTATAGCTGCCACAGTTCTGCCTACTGCCACTCCTGAACCATTGAGAGTATGAACAAATCTAGCCTTATCCTTTGGATTTTCCTTGAATTTTATGTCTGCTCTTCTGGCCTGGAAATCCTCAAAGTTACTGCAGCTTGAGATTTCTACATATCTGTTGTAGCTAGGCATCCACACCTCCAAGTCATAGGTCTTGGCTGATGAAAATCCTATGTCTCCTGCACATAAGCATACAACTCTATATGGTAAGCCTAATAATTGAAGGATTCTCTCTGCATCATTGGTTAGTGATTCAAGCTCCTCATAGGAATGATCCGGATGAGCGAATTTCACCAGCTCAACCTTGTTAAACTGATGCTGTCTGATAAGCCCTCTGGTATCTCTTCCTGCTGAGCCGGCTTCTGCTCTGAAGCAAGCACTGTAGGCAGTATATTTTATTGGGAACTCTACTCCCTCCAATATCTCTTCTCTGTGTATATTGGTAACAGGTACTTCTGCTGTTGGTATAAGGTAATAATCGGTGTTGTTCACCTTAAACATATCCTCTTCAAATTTAGGCAGTTGTCCTGTCCCCTGCATGCTTTTGCTGTTAGCCATATAGGGGGGTAATATCTCAGTGTATCCATGAGCTATATGAGTATCAAGCATGAAGTTTATCAATGCTCTTTCAAGTCTTGCCCCTAGGCCTCTATAAAATGTAAATCTGGTACCTGTAACCTTTCCAGCTGTAGCAAAATCCAGTATTCCCAAATCCTCTCCAATATCCCAATGAGCTTTTGGTTCATAAGGGAATTTAGTAGGTTCTCCCCATTTTCTCATTTCTTTATTGTCTTCATCTGATTTGCCATCAGGTATGCTGTCATTAGGTGTATTGGGTATGGTCAAAAGCACTTGTGTGATTTTATCTTCTATTTCTCTTACCTTATCATCATCTTCTTTAATCTTATCAGAAACAACTTTCATCTCTGCAATTAAGTCATCAGCATTGCCCTTCGCCTTCTTGATCTTTGCGATTTCTTCGGATACTTTGTTTCTCTTGGCTTTCAGCTCTTCAACAGAAGCCAGCATATCCCTTCTCTTTTCATCCAGTTCCAGAATCTCAGAGATTCTATATTCCCCGCCTCTTCTTTTAAGCTTTCTTATGACTTCTTCAGGATTGGCTCTTATTTCTCTTATATCCAACATAATCTTTTCCTCCTTATTAATTTCTTAAAAAATAAAACCTTTCGCACCCATAAAGGGACGAAAGGTTATCCGCGTTGCCACCCTAGTTAGCAGCATGTGCTGCTCTCTCAAGTATTTAACGGTTTTCACCGTTCCTGCTCATCACAGTCTGCTCCGGGATGGAATTCAATGCCTTGCCCATCGGCTCCCACCAGCCGCCGACTCTCTTTATGGCAGTTACATTTACTTTTTCCCATCAATGCATTTCCAATATATGATTGTAATATATATTACTACTTATTATTGAAAATTTCAAGCAGTTTATACAAAAATGTTATCTAGTACGCCTTTGCTATATAGATCATATGCTCTGCCTTCTTACCGCAGAAGGGACATGTATCTCCCAAGTGCTCCTGTTCAAAGGGGAGACATCTTATAGTAGCTGCAGTTTCCTCCTTCAACTTGTCTTCGCATTCCCTGCTGCCGCACCACATGGTCTTTACAAATCCGGGAGTCTCTTTCATTATCTTCTTTATTTCTTCATAATCTGTAGTTGTATAGGTCTTTTCTTCTCTATTTTTTAATGCGTTATTAAACATGGTTTGATGAATATCGTCCAATATCTCCTGTATTTTTTCTGTCAAGCCCTCCATAGGCAATGTGAATTTCTCTAGTGTGTCTCTCCTTACTGCTGTAACCTGACCCTTCTCAATATCCTTGGGCCCTATCTCCAGTCTTAGAGGTACACCTTTCATCTCCCAATAGTTAAACTTCCAGCCTGGGCTGTAAGTATCCCTATCATCGAATTCCACTCTGAAGGTCTTAGCTAATTCATTCTTGATTTCCAACGCCTTATCCAATACACCTTCTTTATGGAAAGCTATTGGCAGAACTACAACTTGTATTGGTGCGACTCTAGGTGGCATCTTCAAGCCTCTATTGTCTCCATGGGTCATAATTATTCCGCCTATTAGTCTTGTTGAAACGCCCCAGGATGTACTCCAGCCATATTTCAATACGCCATCTCTATCCAGGTATTGAATATCAAACATCTTAGCAAAATTCTGGCCTAGATTATGGGATGTGCCTGCCTGTAAAGCCTTGCCGTCATGCATCATTGCTTCCATGGTATAGGTCTTGTTGGCACCTGCAAATTTTTCCTTTTCACTCTTTTGGCCAAGGATTACAGGCATAGCCAATTCATCCTCTGCCACTTGTCTGTATACTTCCAGCATCTTTAATGTTTCTTCCTGAGCCTCTTCCTCAGTGGCATGAACTGTATGGCCTTCCTGCCATAAGAATTCAGCGGTTCTAAGGAAGGGTCTTGTTGTCTTCTCCCATCTGATCACATTTGCCCATTGATTGATCAATACAGGCAAATCCCTATAGGATTGAACCCACTTGGAATACATGGTACAGATTATGGTTTCTGAAGTTGGTCTGATAAACAGCCTTTCAGCAAGCTCCTCATTACCTCCATGGGTAACCCACAAAACTTCAGGAGCAAAGCCTTCGAAATGATCTGCTTCCTTCTTTAAAAAGCTTTCCGGAATCAACAAAGGGAAATAAGCATTCTTGTGGCCTGTTTCTTTAAATCTTCTATCCGTAACCCTTTGTATCTCTTCCCATACTCCATATCCATAAGGTTTGATAACCATGCATCCTTTTACAGGCGCATAGTCTACCATATCAGTTTTAAGTATGACATCCGTATACCATTGGGAAAAATCCTCTTCCATTGGGGTAATCTCTTTTACAAAATCCTGCTCTTTTTTCTTTCCCATGAATTTTCACTCCTTCATTCAATATTTTATCCTAAAAAATAAACCTTCATCTCCATAATGGGACGAAGGTTGTGTTCGCGGTACCACCCAACTTAGCATGAATGCTCATGCCATCTCTAAGCCAGTAACGACGGCTCACCGGTTGATTCATCACCAACAACTCTGAGGTGGGTCGGAGTAGCTCTCACCTGAAAAACCTTTCAGCCTATGGGTTTTTCTCTCTATTGGTTTGCTTGCTCTTCTTTCCTCTTCATTGCCTAATATATTCAGGCTTATTATATATTATTGTGCAAATATCGTCAATAATATTTACTTTTGATCAAGAAGGTTTTTTCATTCCAGTTCATGTATAAACAGCCCACTTCTCAGCTTAGGCTCGAACCAGGTTGACTTGGGAGGCATTACTTTTCCAAGATCCGCTATTCTCATCAAATCCTCAACACTTGTAGGATAAAGGGAAAAGGCTACAGCCATGCCTTCCTCCACTCTTTTCTCCAGCTCTCCTAACCCTCTTATTCCTCCTACAAAATCAATTCTGTCATCAGTCCTCGGATCTTTTATACCTAGTATAGGGTTTAATAGATTATCCTGCAATATAGATACATCCAAGCTTCCCACTACATCTTTATCATCATAAGCACCCTCTTTAGCAGTAAGCTTATACCACCTATGGTTGAGATACATGCCGAAGTCGTGCTTTTTACCGGGCTTATACTGTCCCTTATCAGTATATTCCTCCACAATAAAGTTCTCTTTTACCTTTTCAATAAATTCCTCTATAGTATAGTTATTTAGATCCTTAACTACCCTGTTATAGTCCATTATTTTAAGCTGATTATGAGGAAACAACACTCCAAGAAAATAATTGAATTCTTCCTCACCGGTATAGCTTGGGTTTTCCTCTCTTTTCATCATAGCAACCTTTACAGCGGAGGCTGCCCTATGATGACCGTCGGCAATATATAAGTTATCTATATTCTGAAACAAATATATGAGCTTATCTATAACTCGTTGGTCTTCAATAGTCCAAACCATGTGGCCTATGCCATCTTCCGAGGTAAAATCATATATAGGTGAGTTATTTTTCATCCAATGCTCTATTATTTCATTTACCCCCTCCTCTGCCTTATACATTAGAAAAATGGGGCCTGTGTTTGCATTGCAATATTTTACATGATTTATTCTGTCCTGCTCCTTATCTGCCCGGGTATTTTCATGTTTCTTAATTCTATTATTGATGTAATCATCTACAGAAACACAGCCAACCAGACCAACTTGTTCATTGCCATCCATAACCTGTTTGTATATATAAAGCATATCTTGCTTATCCTTCATCAACCAACCTTTTTCCATCATCATATTAAGGTTATCTCTGGCTTTTTCATACACCCTCTTATCATGAATATCTATGGATTGATCAAGATCAATCTCAGCCTTGTCTACATGGAGGAAGGAATAAGGATTGTTACCAGCCTCCATCCTTGCCTCCTGACTATTCATCACATCATAGGGTAATGCTGCTATCTGCGAAGCAAGCTCCGCTATAGGCCTTACTGCCTTAAAGGCTTTCAACACAGCCATTTAACTCGCTCCCTTCATAGAAATCAAGAATAATTTCTACTATTTCCTCGCCTATTCTCTCCTGAGCTTCCATTGTAGAAGCTCCTATGTGAGGTGTACAGGATACCTTTTCATGGTTGCACAAAGGACAGTTTTTTGCAGGTTCTTCAACATATACATCCACCGCAGCTCCCGCCAGCTTATCATTATCCAAAGCTTCCAGCAGGGCTTCCTCATCCACCACTCCTCCTCTTGCACAGTTTATTAAATAAGCTCCATCCTTCATTTTAGCGATCTCTTCCCTTCCTATGACAGCTTTTCCTCCACTGTGAGGCACATGAAGTGTAACAAAATCGGAGCAAGCCAGCAAGTCATCCATAGCCATGTATTTATAGTCATTAAACTCCTTTAATTCTCCTGCTATGTCGGTATATATAACATTCATGCCTAGTGCCTTTGCTCTTTTGGCAGTTTCCCTGCCAATTCTTCCGAAGCCTATTACCCCTAAGGTTTTTCCAAAAATCTCAATGCCTTCATAGGCCTTCTTATTCCACTTCCCCTGTCTCATGGTAATATTGGAATGATGAATGTATCTTGCCAAATTAAACATATGTCCAATAACCAGCTCAGCTACAGAGGCACTGCTGGCATTGGGAGTATTTCTCACAATTATTCCTCTTGCTTTCGCATAATCCACATCTATATTATCTAAGCCTACACCACCTCGTATAATTAGCTTAAGTCTACCTGTTTCACAGGCAGCATCTATTATAGGTTTTCTAACCTTAGTAGCTGAACGAACTACCAATATATCAAATTCCTTTATCTCCTTTAGCAATTCCTCTGGTTCATAATGCTTTTCAACAATTTCAAATTCCATTTTTTTAAGCTTTTCTACAGCTGTTTTTTCCATTCCATCTGCAATCAATATTCTTAACATTATTTTACTCCTCTCCTTACTCACCTAAAATATAATCTATATTCTCCAATAATCCTTTAACATCATCCAAGTTATAGTCTCCCATGTGAGCTATTCTGAATGTTTTCTCCTTCAAATCCCCATAGCCGTTTGATATTGCATAGCCTCTATTGCCTAATTCCTTATTTAATGCGGCTACATTTATGCCTTTTGTATTCTTTATGGTAGTTAGTGTGTTTGACGCATATTTCTCATTTGGAAAAATTTCAAACTTCTCTTTAGCCCAGGCTCTGACATATTGGGCCATTTCCAAATGCCTTTGAAATCTATTTTCAAGACCCTCAGCCAAAATCTTATCCAATTGATAGTCCATGGCATACATTATGGATAGAGCTGGTGTTGATGGGTATTGGTGATCCTTTTTTTGTATATATTCATATAGTGCTAACAGGTCAAGATATACCCCTCTGAACTCCACCTGCTTTGCTGCCTCCACTGCCTTTTGTGACATGGATGCTATTGCCACTCCCGGAGGCAGGCTGAGACATTTTTGAGTTGATGTGATGCATATATCCACTCCCAGCTTATCCACCTCTATTTTGGTCCCTCCCATAGAACTTACAGCATCTAGGCACCATACCACTTCCGGATACTTTTTCATAACCTCTGATATTTCATAAACAGGGTTCATCACCCCCGTTGAGGTTTCATTATGAGTTATTGTGATCAAGTCATATTTACCCGTAGCAAGAGCTTCATCCACCATTTCCGGTGTTATGGCTTCTCCTGGCTCTACAGCAAACTTATCTGCAGCCACATTGTTTGATACCGCCATTTTATACCATCTATCTCCAAAGGCTCCTACAGAAAAAACTGCTGCTCTCTTTCTTGTACAGGACCTTATTGCTCCTTCCATGAGACCAGAGCCTGAGGATGTAGAGAGAAGGATTTGCTCCTTTGTATAGAAAACTTTTTGAAGTTTTTCACTTATTCTTCTTTGAAGACTGGAAGCCTCCTTAGACCTGTGGCCAATCATAGGTTTTGTCATTTGCTCCAATACATCTTGTGCCACATCAATGGGTCCTGGAATAAATAATTTTTTATGCATTTCTGTTTCCCCCTTTGAAAATTGTATATAAAAAAAGTCTTTCGCCCACCAAGGGACGAAAGACATACTTCCGTGTTGCCACCCAAGTTAACCATATCTCAATAAGGAATAGTAACTTCAATCATCTATGGGAAGTCTTTCGCACCTACTCCGCTGAATCTTAAATATCTAACTAAAAAAGCCTTTCATCCCATAAAGGGACGAAAGGCTGACTTCCGCGTTACCACCCAAATTGATCATATATGATCCTCTCTATGCAGTGTAACGGCTGCTCCCGTTTTGCTCATCGCAAACCCTCCAGGGTGGATAGGATAAAACCTCAGACCGACTCGCACCAACCGTCGGCTCTCTTTACTCAGTTTTTATCATTTTCCCTGTCATAGGTTTCGGCTATTGCGGATTATTATACACTGGTTTTTTTAAAAATGCAAGCCTATTTTTTATATTTTTATTAACTTTTATGTATAAATCTCTTATTTTATGAGAAAAATTTATTTAGAACTAAAGAAAACCAACCCAAAATACAAAAGATGAAGCCATAAAAAATAGCCCTGCCCCCGGGGCTATTTTTCTATGGCTATTTATCTCAATATATAGAAATACTCTTTATCGGAGCCAAAAATCATACCCTGAAACTTTTTTAATACTGTATCCTTAGTCCTGTCATATATATGAGTATTGTAGTAATCTTCATACAACTCATAGGCTATTATATTATTATCTCCCAGACCATATACAGAATAAGATAGATTTCCAGCTATAACATCCTCTATATTGTTGTTATTCATGTTGATAACATGCCCATCGCCATAAACCATATAGTTACCTTCTTCATCGTATTCTGCCTTCCTTACTACCAGAACATCACCTAAAAGGCTTGGATTAGAAGCATGCTCAACAATTACATTTGTCTTCTTATTCTTCAAATCTATGCTGTATATATTTACTTCATCATTTTCCTGACTGTATCCTTCCGATATGATAGTATTGTTATCCTTCCAATCATACTTCAAAGGAATGGGAAAACCGTCACTGCTGCTATGATAGAATACATCTTCAATAGTTTGTACAATATTCCCTTTAACATCGATGCAGTAAATATCCATCAGCCTGCTGCCTTCTTCATGATAATCCTTATATTCAGATTTGAATACTGCTATCTGGCTTCCGTCAGGAGATATCTCAGCACCTAAAATATAATCCATTTGAATTGGAGCATATTCAAAAATAACCTTTCCCGGTTTGCCTTCCAATGCATCCTCCAAAGAATAGAAGAGTATCGTCTTGCTGGTATAAACTATAAAGCTTTTTCCATCAGGGAACCATTTAGCTCCAAATATCACTCCCTGAATATAATCAATTCCCTTCAGGAAGTGTTTCACTGTACCTTTATCCTTAAGCTCCAGAAGTATTGGTCTTATTGGATAAAAATCTCCTCCTGTATCCAGCACTCTATAGGCGAAAGCATACCTGCTATCTGGTGATATATCATCCAACTCTAATATTTCATCTTCTATAGGCATATCAGAAACAATATTGCCTTTTCCATCAGCCTTAGATATCTTCCTGGATTTTTGAACAAGGAAACCAAAGACCTTATTCATTTCGAATTCCTTGTATTCCTCACCTGTTGTGGTTTTTGCTCCATTGAAGCTTATAGGATATGATTGGCCTTCATACATGTCTTTAAAAACCACAGTTAAGTTTGAATCATCTTTCCAATCTACTTCTACTTTAGCCATATATTCTTCTGGTACATACCTGAAACCATCTATGAA
>NZ_JAWLCK010000108.1:0-9148 GCF_041687175.1 Lutispora sp. | reverse complement strand
TCCGCTTTTATTCTGAATACTAGACCTATTTCGTAAGGGTTTTTAATTTTCCTCGAGTATTCATCTGCTCTTTTTAAACTTTCCAAAGCTTTTTTATGATAGCCCTCGGTTATCAGGATAAGGGTCATATATCCTTCTGCTATGCCCCTGCCCCATATGGAATCACTTTTATTATATACCCGAATAGCCCTGAGGAAATAATCTTTAGCCCTTATATAGTCTCCTGCATCATAAGCTGCTTGTCCTGCCCTGGTACAGAAAATTGCCAAGCTGCCCCCCCTCTATTTTATTTTCACATAGGGATATGGCTTTATCATAGTATTGCAAAGATCTTTGGAATTTCATGTTATACCTTCTGATATCTCCCAGATAGCTGTATGCTGCAGCTATATGCATACAGTATCTATCTTTGGAATCATCAATAGAAAGAAATTTATAAATGCACTGATTAAGCAATTCCTCTGCATATTTATATTCCTTGTTCATAATTTTATATAGTCCGTATAGTCTTAGGAACATAGCAACATCAGCATTTAAACCATATTCTCTGGCCATGTTCAATCCAACTTCAACATTGTCTTTCATAGCCCTCATATCTCTGGTTTGTATCCCATAGTAAACTAGTTGTCTATACCCTTTTAGAAGATGATCAATATCATTAATTCGAAGAGAATTATTAATCATTTCTCTTATGAGTTCAATGCCTTTTTCATACTGTCCCTGTCTAATAAAATGTCTTCCTTTCATATGATAAAAAGCTATTTCTAGCTTTGTTATCTCCTCTGTATCAAGAAGTGATTTCCTAAGCTTTGCTAATTGTTCTTCTATATTGTTTATATATTTGTAACTGTCATCCTTACTGAGACAAGGATTGTTAACACTCTTTCCTCCGCTTTCATACAATATAGGAAAAAGTTCATGGTTAACATCAAGATAAAAACTTGCTAATTTTATATTATATTTCAATGCTGATTCAATATCACCGCATTTTGAAAAGTGATAAATCAGTTTGGGATATAGAGCTATATCTCTGTTATCCCCTGTCAAATTGTTCTCCAACAATCTTCCGATTCTGTTATGCAGTATCTGTCTACGGCTTGTAGACTGCATGTTGTATATAAACTCTCTTAGCTTTTGATGGGTAAACATGATTAATGGGGGAAATTTATTACTTGATTCTTTTATAATAAACCTCTTCATCAAATCATCAAGTATATCCAAGAGCTTCAACTTGTCCATACCACTTATTTCAGCAAGAATATCCACGGATATGTAATCGAAAAATATTGATGCTATATTCAGTATTTTAAATCCATCTTCACTTACTCCAATAAACCTGCTTTTCAATATGTCGTTCATTCTTGTGGACATCATATCCATTTCCCTGTTTTCACGCAAAGAGTTTATATATTCCACTATAAAAAAGGTATTTCCTTCTGTTTCTTGATATATTTTTTCATATATATCATCCTTTAAGCAGTGATGTGGCAGTGCTTTCTTAGCAAAATCAATAACTTCCTCCTTTGTAAACCTCTCCAGCTCTACCTTTCTCATCCTACCATGTCTGCTCATATCAACAATGAAATCTTCCACTCTTTGGGAATAACTATTCCTGCATGTGGTCACAAACAGAATTTTTTTATCAAGATGAAGCATCATACCAGCCAAGAGGGTTATACTCAAATTATCCATCCATTGTATATCATCAAATATAATAATAGCTTTCTTAATCCTTGAAATCTCTCTAAACAAACTAATTATAGTTTCTTCCAGCAATTTCAACTTCAATGAATCTCCTTCAATATTTATAGCAGATTCATATTCTAAACCACTTAATACCAATGAAGGAAAAAAAGCTTGAATTATTTCGCTCCACAAAGGCGGAATTAAAATTTTCTCTTCCTCAATTATGCTGGCTGCTTTGGTCAAGATTCCTGCCCAAGGTCTTAGTGGGAATTCTTCTTCTGCTTGATAACAGTTTGCTTCCAGTATAAAAGTGTCCTTCTGATCTATTTCTTCAAGGAATCTGTCTTTTAATGTGGTTTTTCCTATTCCCGCTTCTCCTACAATAATAATTGAACTATAATCTTCATCGTTTATTAAACTGGAATAATTGCTATTCAGTATGGCTAGTTCCTGTTTTCTTCCATAAAATATCTTTTGTTCTTTATTTATTCTATATGTTTCAGTACAACTTCTTTTCTTTTGTATATTTTTATATAGAGTTCTAGTTTTAATATCAGGAATAATACCCAAATCCTTATTTAACTTCTCACAGAGCTTGCCATAGACATCTGAAGCTTTGTTATACATATTCATTTCCGAGAGGGTCTTTATCAGTACTCTATAGGCTCTTTCATCATATTCATCAATTTCAATAAGCCGCCTTGCACACTTCTCTATGCTTTCATAATCGCCCTTTGTATAATCTTCTTTTATCTTTTCATACAATTTTTGCACATAGATGCTTTTATACTTTTCCCTAGAACTAATTATCCAATTTTCTAAAATCTCTTCATCTTTTACAATAAATCCTTGGAGAAAATCCCCTGTATATGCATCAATCCATTCATCATCACTTAAAAGCCTTTCCAAATCAGAGCATGATTGAACTTCAGAATTAAGCATAACTATAGAATTATTAGGAGAAATGATTGCATCCATATCAAGACTTTTTTTAATATAGTAAAGTGCATTTCTTACATTTTTTCTTCCAGTTTGAGGGTCGGCCTCAGGCCATAATAGGCTGGCTAACTCTTCCCGCGACGCTTCTTTGTTTACAAAAATATAGTAAAATAGCGCCTCAAACTTTCTGGATGGAAAAACAATTCTTTTGTCTTTTATAAATACAGCTGGGGTACTAAAGAGCCTTACATTCAACAGGTCCATAGTGCCACCTCCCGGCAAAACCACACATTGTCATTAGATTCTAAAAAGCTCAGACATTATGTCCGAGTCTTTTTAGCGATTTCTATTTACTTTTTTCATTACTCCATAAGTCTTGTTTCAAGAATCTGATCCATGCTGAAATTTTCTACACCCAGATAGTAAACAGCTGTATCTATCAAAGCTTCCATTGGAATAGTACCTACTATCTCGCTTCCTATTGGATGTACTCCAAATCTTCTGGCTTCAATTTTAATCAACTCGTAAGCTCTATAGAGGGCTGTTTTTGTATAGTCTGTCATGTTCATAGAAACCTGGACTATACCTCTATCAGTCAATTCAACAGCTATGGCCTTGCAGAACCTCAAACCTCCATTGAGATGCCTTATGTTTTTCGCAATCTGAGCAGCGATTTCCTTATTATTTGTATTCAAATTTACATTGAAAGCAACCAATGGCATTCTTGCGCCTATAGCAGTAACTCCTGCAGTTGGATGAACTTTATCAGGACCAAAATCCGGCTTCCATTCAGGCTGCATCAATTTTTCTGCCATACCTTCAAATTGTCCCTTTCTTACAGTTGCCAAGTTTTCTCTTTCAGGAACAGAAGCTGATTTTTCATATAAAAATATAGGTATATTATATCTCTCAGCAGCTTCTTTAGCCACTATTTTTGAGAACTCTATAACTTCAGTCATGCTCACATTTTTAACTGGTATAAATGGAACTACATCTGTAGCTCCCATTCTGGGATGTTCTCCCTCATGCTTTGTCATGTCTATAATTGAAGTTGCAACACCAATTGCTTCGAGTACAGCATTTTTCATTGGTTCCATCTCGCCAACCACTGTTACAACGAGTCTATTATGGCTTTCATCTGAAGAATAATCCAATAGTTTAAGTCCTTCCTTTCCTCTGAATGAATCCATAATCTTCTCTATTTTCTCTTTATCTCTTCCTTCGCTAAAGTTCGGTACACATTCAATAAGTTTTTTATCCATAACCATAAAAAAACCGCCTTTCTTGAGTCATTCATATTCCAATATATATCATTATAATACTAATTACTGCATCATGTCTTAAATATCTTTAGATAAACTTAATAGTTCCTCAGCCATAGAACTTAGAGATATTATAGAGGAACTAATTTCTTGAATTGAAAAAGCTAACTGTTGCAAAATCCCTGCTATTTTTTTGCTTTCTTCACACATAGTTTGGTTTCCTGTATTAATTATTTCTAATGTTCCATTTATTTTTTTAGTGGATTCGCTGCTGCTCTCTGCTAATTTACTTACTTCACTGGCAACGACTCTAAATGTGGCTCCTGCTGAACCTGCCCTTACAGCCTCTATTGTCGCATTCAAGCCTAACATTTTTGTTTGCTTAGCAATATTATAGATGAAATTCAACACATCATCCGTTTTACTCACATTATCTAAGTTGTCATTTGCTAGATTTTCTATGTTTACAGCTAATTCAGCTACCTGATCTGTTGCTGATGATATTTCTTCCATGGTTGCTGTTATTTCTTGCATGGTAGAAGTAAGGCCGCTTGCCATGTTTATTAATTTTTCTCTTCTATCAATAGATTCTGCAGCCGTAATAGCCCCAACTACCTCTCCTTCTGAGTTCATAACAGGGAGACTGCAGGCTATATAAGGTATACCAAAAACCTCTCTAGGTACTTCCTTTACAGTTTTTTCTTTTTTTTCTATAGCTATTGCTGTAGCCCCGTTCTCAGGTATTTTTGTTCCCTCTTTAGCACCTAAATCAAAACCATTTGTATAGAAACATGCAACGCATTTTTCTCTATCATATATGCCTACATTAAAATCTTGAGAAACTAATTGAATAAAATACGGCATAGCTTCTGTCAATGTTTTTAAAATATCAACTGACATGTAGCTCATCCTTTCTACAGCACTTTACTTCATTATACTATTAAAGCGTCCAAGAATCGTCAAAAAATTTAAAATAATCCTTTAACTACACCATTTTTATCTACATCAATAAATTCTGCAGCAGGAACTTTAGGTAATCCCGGCATTGTCATAATATCTCCTGTAAGACATACAATGAATCCAGCGCCTGCAGATATTCTTATCTCGTTAACTGTAATTTCAAAATTCTTTGGTGCTCCCAAAAGCTGAGGATTATCTGATAAGGAATACTGGGTTTTGGCCATGCATATAGGAAGCTTGTCCAATTGTAATTCTTCTAACTTCTTAATCATCTTCAGTGCTTTAGGTGAATATTTTACCCCGCATCCTCCGTATATTTCCTTGACTATGGCATCTATTTTTTCGGTTATGGAAGCTTCAACTTCGTACAGGTGATTGAAGCATGGCTTTTCAGTTTCAATGAGTTCAACAAGCTTTTCAGCCATTTCTCTTCCTCCTTCGCCGCCCTTTTCCCATACCTCATTTAGGACAGCTGCAACGCCATATTTCTGGCATATTTTCAACAGCAAATCAATCTCAGCTTCTGTATCCATTGCAAATTTGTTTATAGCTACCATGACAGGAAGTCCAAACTTCTTTATATTTTCTATCTGCTTTGCGAGGTTTTCAAAACCTTTACTCAGCGCATCCAGATTCTCTTTGCTAAGCTCTGTCTTAGCTACTCCTCCATGCATCTTTAGGGCACGAATAGTTGCAACTATTACTACTGCATCAGGTTTAAGATTCCCATATCTGCATTTTATGTCAAGGAATTTTTCAGCACCCAAGTCCGCACCGAAGCCTGCTTCTGTAACTAAATAATCTGCAAGCTTTAATCCCAATCTGGTTGCAATAATGCTGTTGCATCCATGTGCAATATTTGCAAAAGGTCCGCCGTGGATTAAGGCAGGAGTATTTTCCAAAGTTTGAACCAGATTAGGTTTAATTGCATCCTTAAGCAGAAGAGCAGCAGCTCCATCAACTTTTAAATCCTTTACAGTTACCGGTTTATCATCCATGTCATAAGCAACTATCATATTGCCAATCCTCTTCTTCAGGTCCATCAAGTCTGTAGACAGGCAGAGAACTGCCATAACTTCCGATGCTACTGTTATTGTAAATCCATCCTGTCTCACAAACCCATTGGCCTTGCCTCCAAGTCCTACAACAACTTCTCTTAATGCTCTGTCGTTCATATCAAGAACACGTTTCCAGACAATCTGTCTGCTGTCGATTCTCAAAGAATTTCCTTGATGTATGTGATTATCTATTGCAGCTGCTATAAGGTTATTGGCAGCAGTAATAGCATGCATATCTCCTGTAAAATGAAGATTAATATCCTCCATAGGCACAACCTGAGCATAACCACCGCCTGCTGCTCCCCCTTTTACTCCAAAAACTGGGCCAAGAGATGGTTCCCTTAGAGCTATCATTGCTTTTTTTCCGATTTTATTCAAGGCTTGTCCCAATCCAACTGTGGTTGTAGATTTCCCTTCTCCTGCAGGAGTTGGAGTTATAGCTGTTACTAATACAAGCTTGCCATCTTTCTTGTTTTCCAGTCTTTTAAATATATCCAGTGATACCTTTGCTTTGTATTTCCCATATAGTTCAAGCTCGTCTTCGAGTATTCCCCATTCTTTTGCTATGTCACGAATGTCTTTCATATTGGCTTTTTGTGCTATTTCAATATCGCTTGGAAAAGTTTTGTTCATTAATATAGCCTCCTTTAATAAACTTCTTATCTATATTCTAATTTTTATCCGTCCTATAAGTGTCAATATTTGTAGATTTTTGGCCATAAGAAAAACGCCTATAAATATTGTTGATTTAATATTTATAGGCGTTTTATTTAACACTATTTTATCTCACCCACAATATCTTCTACGATACGTAAAATATCACCATTGTGTATTAACTCTCTCAGTTTCTCTATATGGGGGTACAAATACATATCTTCTTCCATTATAGGTACAGTTTCTGCAATTTTGTTATACACAGCATCTGTAGCACTGCTTCTTTTAAGCTTTTTATCTAAGTATTGATAGGATTGGTATGCGGACAATAATTCAATGGCAAGTATATATTCCAGTTTTTCCGCGATGGCAACCGCTTTCTTCGCAGCGTTATAGCCCATGGCTACATAGTCTTCCTGGTTTCCGCATGTAGGTATATTGTCTATTACAGATGATGTACATAATATCTTCATGTCATTTAATAATCCTGCCTGAGTATATTGAGGAATCATTAGCCCTGAATTCAATCCTGGATTATTGACAAGGAACCAAGGATTTTCAGATAGATTGCCATCAATAAGTCTGTTATTTCTTCTTTCCGACATCTTTGCCACCATTGTAGCCGCCATGGCAGCTGAATCCATTTCCAAACCTACAAAGGATGAATCAGGATTACCTCCGGATATTGCCTCTCCATCTCCATTTTCGCCCCAGACAATTGGATTGTCGGTGCAGCTGTTCATCTCAATTTCCAATGTCTTCAGAGCATCATAAAGAGTTTTCTTGGCGGCTCCATGTAGTTGAGGAATACATCTTATGGATAATGCATCCTGTAATCTATAATGATAGTATTCCTTTGCTATGCCGGAGTCATGAAGAATTCTCCTGAGATTTTCTGCTGTCTCCTGCTGCTCCTTATGACCTCTGACACTCATCAGTCTTTCATCAAAAGCTCTGACGGTTCCTTTTGATACTTCCAATGTCATAGCACCTATTATGTCTGCTGTCTTTACTGCCTTTATAATGTCATACAAAGCTATTGCCGCCATTGCAGTAACTCCAGTGGTGCCTGAAACCAATATCAAACCTTCTTTATAGGACAGCTCATATTCGTTCAAGCCATGTTCTTTAAGAATTCTTATGGCATCAACAATCTGCCCTTCATAAATCATTTTACCTTCGCCCATTACAGCCAAAGCTATATGAGCTTCCGGAGCCAGATATCCTACTGAACCTTCTTTAGGTGCATAGGGTATCAGATTCAAATTGAGAAAATCTTTATACCTGCTTAATGTTTCCAGCCTTACCCCACTATAGCCTCTTCCTGCATTTTGAAGCACCATCAGCATGGTTCCCCGTACCTCTTCTTCACTCATAGGCTGACCTACTGATGTTGAATGGGTTATGATTATATTTCTCTGAAGCTTTACAGCATCTTCTTTGGATATTGTTCTTGTGCTATTGGCTCCAAAACCGGTTGTTATTCCATACATTACCCTGCCTTCTTCAACCCATCTCTCCACCAAGTCCCTGGATTTATTAACTCTTTCCTTATACTCCTCGGTGAAATCTATTTTTTGTCTATTTCTCACCACATCCATAAATGATTGCAGTGTTATAGGATTTCCTATATGAATTTTGCTCATAATATCCATTTCTCCTAACCATTTAAGTCTTTTATTGGATAAAACCTAGAAGAACAAGTCTTCTAGGTTTTATCATGCAATATGTTTACTCCTCTATCTTATCTACAAAGAACATCTTTATTACAGCAGCTATTTGCAAGATGTATATGAATAGTACAACGAAACCTCCTGCTGTAGCTAATGCTTTAACACCTTCAACACCTTGCTCCTGTCCTCCAAAGGCTGCCATAATTATAGCTATTATTCCGATAACTACACTCCACAATACTCTCAAATATGCAGGCGGTTCTGTTCCAATTGGAACGTCCTTTATGCACATGGAAGCTATATCAGTTGCAGTTGCCTGAGCTGCTGTTATAAAGGATACAGCTATTATAAACAGATTTACAGGTACTATGATTGTACCCAGACCAAAGGGCAAGGATTCTATGAACTGCCATAGAGCAGATATAGCATCATTGTTTACAATTGTTCCAACCAAATCAGCCTTTCCTGCCATTTGCATTCCTAATCCTGATCCGCCCCATACTCCGAACCAGATAATTCCGAATATGCTGGGTAAAACAAAGTTAACTGCCATGAATTCTCTAATGGTTCTTCCATGAGAAATCATTGCCAAGAATATTCCTGCAACAGGTGCATATGCTATCCAGCAAGCCCAGTCAAACAGAGTCCAGGATTGTGTTAATGCTGCTCCTCCTATGTCAATAGGATCAAGACCCCATAGCCAGAAGTTATGCAACCACTCAGCCATGCCCGCTGTAACTGTTCTAATCATAAATAGCTTTGGACCTATTATTACCAACAGCAAAAGCAATCCATAATAGAAATAAGCATTTAGACTTGCTATTTTCTTCATTCCTTTATCCAATCCCACATATGAGGAGAAGGTATATAAGAATATAATTACAATACCAGTAATTATAAACAAGGGTAAGGTCTT
>NZ_JAWLCK010000107.1:0-9223 GCF_041687175.1 Lutispora sp. | reverse complement strand
TGCTTATAATAATCCGGTTATGTACGTGGATCCATCCGGTCATTTTCCTCTGGGTAGTATAGGTACGATTATCGGTACGATTATTAATGTAGTAGATACTGTAAAGGATGCCCTGGATGGAAATAAAAAGAAGAAGTCGGATGGTAATAGTAGTAATAGTAATAAAAATAAAAGTTCAAATGATCATACAGACTATTCAAAGCCACCCGCTTGGTTGGATTGGGACGGAGACGGCAAGGTAGACAGCAGTGAGGATATGGAAGAGTTTGATTCCAACGGAGATAACATTGCTGACTGGCTACAAGAAGAAACGGATGAAAATTGGATATTAACTGAAAAAGGTGGATGGGATCATAAAAATAATACAGAATCTGATGGAGGCATATCTGCAGAAGATATAAGAAAAGAATATACTTATTTAGAACAACTATATACTGAAGAAGAACGCAAGGAATTATATACTTCAGAAGGTATTCCGAACTATGAGTATTTCGATAATGTTGCAAAATTAGTTGAGAGCGGTGAGATAGAGAATTATAGAAATATTGGTGGAGATATAGTAGACGTTGAAGGTTATATTATTTTTGATCGTATTTCTGGAAAATATAGAATACAAGGTAAAGATACCGAAGAACTATTATTGGATGAACTTGGTGAAAATGAGGAGACGAGTGAAGTTGAAAGAATGACACTTAGTCAAGATGGTTTAATGATGATAGCAAATTTTGAAATGAGCTCAGAGGTATTAAAGTCATGGGGATTAGGCGAGTATGATGATAATGGTAATCTTGTAGGAATATATCCTCATTATGTATTTAAAAATGTTGGCACAACTGAAAATCCTATTTGGATAAGTGACGGTGGTATCACTTTTGGCTATGGGCATTATGTGAATAAGAACGATTATGAGAATAGTCCAAGTGAACGAGCACTTGTTGATAAATATGCTAATGGAGCATCAATTTTACCACCTACAACTCCAAGTAATGGGATAGCATATAAAGTCCCAAATTCATTAGCTATGTCAATGGAAGAAGTATGGAGTATATTCAGAGAAGATTTAGCTGAGTCAGAAGATGCTGTAAATGATTTTCTTATTACTCATAATATATCGTTAGAACAACACCAATTCGATATGTTAGTTTCGTATACTCATAATTATGGGAATTACGTTTGGACACTTACTGGAGAAAAAGAGAAAGTTTTAGTTAAATATTTCCGTGAGGTGGGAGGGAATTTTACTGCTGAAGGTGTTATGAATGCATTTGAGAGTAGTTCTAACCCTGCTAGGAGAACACAAGAGGCAGAGATATTCATTAATGGATATTCGAAGTAGGAGGTTTTTATGATAGCAAAAAAATATTCTATGTTAATATTTTTAGTCAGTTTAAGTTTATTACTATTTGTAGGATGTCAGGAAAATGAAGATTTTACAAACAAACATAATTCTATAGGTAATGAACATGTAGAATTAGACGATATTGAAGACAACCAAAATACAAAAATCAATACTAATAATTTAACGACAAAGTCTCCAGATAATAATGAATCTACACCTTTAATATTTGGAACATGGACTTTAGAAAAAGTTGTTTTAATATCTGAAATATTAATGTTTCCGTCAGAAGAAGATGATAGTCCAGATTTAGTGGATAATACTGAGAAATATGTAGGATTAGAGTTGGAATATACAGACAAATATCTTCGGCTGGGTGGAGAAAAATTTTTTAATCCTAAATACAACTTGAAGTATATGACAATTCCTGAGTACAATGATGGCGGAAAATTTAAACAACCAAGTCTTTATGACGTTATTAGTAATGAGAATATTAATATTACAAATAGCGAAAAATATGAATGGTTATCTGAAGTACCACTTGAGTTTTATCAAGTAAATTTTGATGAAGACTATCCTATATCAGTAGGTACACAAGTAGTTGTGCTAAATGATGACACAATGTTAGTGGGTGTTTGGGGAAAAATTATTTTAGCTCGTCGTGTTGAGCCGTAATATAGTATCCACAATAAATGCAAAATACAGAATTTAATTTAAAGCTGCATAAAAACATAGGTACTACAAAATAACCCAAAACAGATAATTTTCTACGGACGGATCAAATTAATGAAACATATTTTTTTAAAAGATTAGTTGCAGAAACTTATTTGCATAATAATTCACAACACACAACACCTACTACAAGCTAGATAGATAATGAACCCAAGACATTTTTAACATTATTAACTTGTCTAGTAAATAGAATACTTAATTCTAATAGGGATAGCTCTTTTATATTAAAGGTAAGGGAGACTATCCCTTTATATATGATAATGACCCCTCTGCCCCGCTGAAAAAGTTACTACTTTTAATTCTTATAACAAATGTAAACCCGATAAAATAACAGTTCATTATGAAGAAGTAGTTTCAATTGATGATCCAAGCTTTATAACATGGGATACTAATAATCAAGAGAATCGGGGAAATTAAATTAATAGTTGGATTGCCTTTTTGGCAGTTAATATTAGCTCCAGTAAGGTGGTTCAGGAGACCGGCGATGCCATTCGTTACCAGTATGATGCCGTGGGCAACCTGATCAAGATGACCGCTGAAAGTGGGCTCCGAACCTATGATTATGATGAAAATAACCTATTGAAAGAAATTGTGAAAAACGGTGTGACGGAAATCAGCTACACCTATGACAAATCAACCGGATGGAAACGGTCACATACGGAAGCAATACCACAACATACAGCTATGATGAAACGGAAACCGTGAATCGGTGGTTTATCAGGGAGGAGTTACAGAGTCCTACAGCTAAATTCATATTTAAGCGATCCAAGGCTAAAAGAACATTACGTTGATATTAAATCTAATGATCCGTTAGTTTTCTTTCCTGAAGGTGTAGAGGATGAAGCTGAGGGTTATCCTCAAAGTGAACATTATATTCGAAGTTCGGGGGATATGAATTTAATAGTGGAGTCCATAGAAATGATTATTGGGATGGACATGCTGCTCTAAAAATAAGAGATGGGTATGAGGTTGGCGCAACATCTGGATCAAATCATATAGATGGTCCTGCCTGGGGGATAAATATCCATATGGGTTACTCTTAATTCCGACAATAATTTAAGGCACATAGGAAATACAAATTCCCTATGTAAAGGAGGAGTCCAATGCGAAAGATATTGTTTACTATTCTAATTATCTTATTAATTCTTTCAGGATGTACTAATAATAATCAGAGTATAAATAATCAAAAGGATTTAACCAGTTATAATAACAAAAAGAATATAGAAACAAATGGCAACAAAAAAGAAAAATCAATAAAAGAGGACTGGTTGATTGTAGACATAGTCGAGTATATTGATGTCTAGACAAGAAATAGTCTTTTAGTCCACTTAAATGATATTAAAAATAAAGAATACGAAGTGTTGCAAACAAATGATATCATTAAAAATTTAGTAGATAATGAATTTGAGAATCAATTAATGGATATATCTATAAATGGATCGAAGTTGTGGTTAAGTAATTTTACAGATAAAGATTATATTTTAGATTTAAAAAATAAAAGTCTAATAACCGGGCAAAGTGAATGTAAAAGTTATACATCTGAATTTAAAAAACGATTTTATGTAATAGATGATAATCGGTATGTATTTGATAAATTTTGTGAAGATTTAAGTGCTGAAGATTACACTAATAAAGATGATTTAAATTTTTACAATACTGAAAATAAGTTAATTGATGGTCCATTAATATCTGATGATAACAAAAAAATAGTCTCTGTTGAAAAAGATGTGAATAATCATTACTATTTTGTATTTTATGATATAGATAAAAGAACAATCATGAAGGGTTCTATTAACAGAAATAAACACAGATGAGATTTTCTTGTCTCAATGGCATATAAATGATCATATTCTTTTAAATGCTGGGTTTAATGCATATGATTACAATATTAAAACAAAGAAAATATCAGAAATAGGGAAATATATGTTTAGTCCGATCATGTCCCATGATGGGAGCTATCTGGTTTACCATAAACCAAGATTTGTTGATCAAAAATATTTGATGACAGATTATGATGATTATGGGGAAACAGGCATATATATTTACGACTTAAATAAAGATGAGAATTATAAAATAGAAAGCGACATTTTTAAGGATTATGAACTTTATGTATTGTATCCATCTCGAATTATTCGAACTTCAATTGATTATAATGAATACGTTACGAAATAGCTGATATAGTGTTCTTAATGTTTTCAAGATGGATTACCTTTCTGATCCAACTTTATTTTGTTTTACCAGTTTAAGACAAATCGAATACAGCTACACCTATGATCCAGCCGGACGAATTGTCAACGTAAATGCACCAGGGAAAACCACGGTGTATACCTATGACGATGCCGGCAACCGTCAAACCATGAGTGAGACCTATACGTCCCTGCAACCGAGTGGTTTTGTAGATCCTGTCAGTCAGAACCCTGTCCAGTACATGATCAAAAAGAGTGAGTATATCTATTCCGACACCAACCAGCTCTTACAAATTCATGTATACAAATAAATAATTGTTAAAGGTAGGTAATATGAAGGTGTTTAAGAAGAAAATATTGTGGATGTTATTGCTAATTATGATAATGATTACTGTAGCCTGTGGTAACAGGGAAATTAATAAAGAAAATGAAGGTTTTGATGAAGAGACAGAAAATACTGTCTCATCACAAAAGGTAAGCTCAACAGAAGAGACCTTACCAATATCATCAAAAAGTAATAAAATTCCAGAAAATGAGCCTATTGATTCTTCGATTCTAAAAAGTAGTGAAACAAGATTTGAAGATTTAAGTTATATAGACGAAGATATATACAGCGCTCTTAGTAAAATAATCAGTACCATTGATTTCTATGGAACTTTTGATAATGAAGATATTGTAGACAGTAATTCAATATCAAAAAAATATTATAAAGTAGTAGTTGGCGAGTCACCATATATTAATGAAGCAAAAGAAAAAGAAGGATTTGAGGGAGAATTTGATTCGATAAAACCAAATGAATGTATTTATTATTACTTTGATATGGATAAAGATGGACTCCCTGAATTGATAGTTTCAGATCAGCAAAGATATGAGTATATTTTCAAGTATGATGCGATCAACAATGAAATTATGCTTATTAGCATAATAAGAACAACAAGCCAACTTCTAGGTGGTAATAAAATAAGTTATTGGCAGGGAGGAGTGGGGCTTACTTATGGCTTTTATGAGTTATATAACAGTGGAGAAAGAAAATCAGATATAAGGTTCTTTTCAGCGGCATATCTTAACAACAAAACGCAACAGGAAGATGAAATATATATGGTCGGGTTTACAGAGAATTCAGAAGAAATCGAAACCTTGAAAGCACTTACACAAAATGGAAAAGTAGAAGTGTATTTTAATGAATTATCCGAGACGCACTATTTTAGAATAACGGAAGAGCAGTATAATCAATTAGCAAAGGATTATTTTAAGTCAAGAAAGGAAGCAGAGGAAAATATTAAGGAAGTCACATATTCATTTGAAGAATTGTTTGGAGAGTTTAAATAGAGAGCTCTGGGAAACTAAGTAATAAACAACAAATTACAATGTATACTCGAAGTGCTTCCGACTACTCATTATTAAATTTTCAAGCAACATCTGCACATGAATTTGGTCATATTTTGGGGTTAGGGGATGCGTAGAAAACAGATGAACATCCCGCAGCACCTATAGATTTTATTGAAGTACTAGATAGCAAATTTACTGCACCTGAAAAGGAGAAGAAGAGCATTTTGAAGCGGTTTATAATAAAAACGCAGAATTGCTACAGAAGGAAAAGATCCAATAAATAAGGGAACTTTCAATTTTTTTGGACCTAGTAATGATAAGCATGTATCATTTGATGTTGATACTTATTTTAGATTTGGAAATAAGATAGGGTATCCAGCAGATTATAAGGTTAAAGAGGGGATTAGAGCAGGTTGGAAAGGATATGTTGAAGTTAAAGGGGCTCCGGAAGACTATTGGAGTGACATCCAGCAAAAAGCTAATCCTAAACAATATCAGGAAAGATTGGAGGAAGAAAAAAAGATAGAAGAAATAAGAGAAAGGCATTAAGTAATTTTGAATTAATCCCTAAATAGTACACTGAAACTATTTAGGGATATAATTACAACACTTTTTGAGGAGATTTATAATGATAACAAACAACTTATTTTTGGTATTATTCCATATACTATATATTTTTGTATTAATACCTTTCATGATAGACTACAATTTTAGTGCATCTATGTCAGTCATAATTTATTTACTGTTCCAAATTCCCTATTTATTGTTCGGGCTGTTTTTAGAACCCTTCTTAAATTATCATAAGTCAAAATTTAAAAATATGCTTTCATTCTCAACACTGTTTTTTGTAGGTGTATTTTTTGCTTATCTTGAATATTCATCAAATTCATATGGTCCCATGTTATTTTTTGCCATGTTTATCGCCCCATCAGCGCCTATCGCAGCATTGTTTGGAGAGTTTGTTTCTTCTAGTAAGGAAACGTTGTTATGGCCATTATTTTCTATCCCTTATATGATATTGGCATGGCTGGGAATGGAATTAAGAAGAAAAATTAGGAAGCGGGTTATCTAGGTTATTATCTGAATGATAGGGTTAGTCCATATATTTATAGTGGAACAAATGTGTATACTGGTGGGAAGTATACTTCAGACGGTAATTTTAATCCCACTATTTATAGATAAACAGCCAGGGGTATATCTTCTTATAAGTCAATTGATAGAGTACATCAGTAGATATATTTACAAAATTAGTTAATAAGTATAAGGAAAATGAATCGCTATTTGAATTAATGAAAATTTAAAGTTTTGGAGGAGATGAATGAAAAGGTTACTACTTTTAATTCTTATAACATATGTGATTTTAGTTTCTGGATGCGGAGAAATTATTAAACAAGATGATGCAAATGATCAAAATAATGATTATAATTCGTTAACCACGACAAAAAACTATGATAATGGATCAAATGAGTATGAATCTGTATATTTTCAGGATGATGACATTATATCTATGAAATATAAAGGACAATTTATATTCCAAGACGTTTATGAAAAAGAAGTAAGAATAAACATGGAAATATTAGAAAACCTTAATGAAGGTAGAATATATCAGTTATATCTTAGCCCTCTTCAAGGTGTTCCAGTGGAAAGGTTAAGCATAGGTTATTTTTATGAATCAGGAGATACAATATATAAGATAAATCCGACTGAAGCAAATCTGAATATGATTAAGTCCAGTGGAAATATTCCAGAAGATAGTGTCATTGTTTGTCAGAATGCAGAAATACAAGATACTTTAGGAGAAGATGAACGTGGATGGCATCAATATATTGAGGTTAATGGAGATGAGATAGAATACCACTCATACAATAACCTAGTTGAAACAGGATATTATGAATCGTTTACATGGAAAAAAGGTGTAGGGTTAGTTTTTTATCAAACGGGATATGGTGCAGAAAGGGCATCAATAAGATTAAAATTAATTTCAAACGTGAAGACTAATCAGACCGATACAGCAAATCAGGCAATTAATAATCCGAATAAAACGTTATCTTTATCGCCAGAAACAGACTCGAAAAATGAAGACAGGGAGAATTTATGTACTGATAATGAAGAATTACTATTTAGCTTTATGTTAGCGAATTCCCCAAAAACATTATCTGTATGTATATCAAAAACACAGCCGGATTATATAGTATATCGGCTTGGTAAAAAAGATAAAGTAGAACTTGAATTTCCTGAGAACAAAGCTAATTCATGGAGTGAATTTTCTTATTCATATTATTTGCGTGGAGGGGGAGCAGGAAATGAGGGGATGGATTTAAACTATTTAACATTTGAAAATGGTGGATATGAATATCAAATTTATCAAGAGTACACCGCTAAAGATAATATGACAAATGTAGGAATAAGAATTACAGAAAAGGCAACAAATGAGGAATCAGAAATTAAGGGTTTAAGTAATAGTATTGAAGGTAGCTTGATAAATCTAAGAGATAATAAGAAAATAAAAACAGAAATTTTATAAGAAATGGTTAGCGGCGGTTGTCTTCGGATAACCGTCTTTTATTCTTATAAAGAGGTGGAAGTCAAAAACAAACAGACATTGAATGAAACCGCTTGGGGCGAAACCACCTGCATCATTAGTTAATTCTGACACCCCCGGCTCCATGGGAATTTTTGAAAAGTATATCTCACGCATCTTCTTACTTCCCCGTAACCAAACATATTAGAGACCTTCATCGATTTCTAAGGCCTTGCGATAAGCGGATGCAGAGGGTTCCACCGCTTTCTCCTTTGGAGAAAAACTGTTCCTCCGAGACTTCCTTGGCTTCCGTGTGGTGGGCGATAAACACAATCTCCACCGTCTCATAGCGCGTGCGGAGGAAGCGAGTCATCCAGAAGTTAAATCAGTACAACTGGCATTCAACGTTGATGTCGGCTTACCGGCATATTCATGATCCCAAGTTTCTGTATAGTATTATTCGGGAGAAGTGGGAGATTTATAGGGAGTTGCGGACGTTTTTTGGGAAGAAGGAGGAGAAGGTGGGGTAGGAAGAATCGATAAAGATCAAGTTGTTATTAAGTTGGGTAGCCTTTTGGGTAATCCAGCTTTATTAGTTTTGGGGGATTCCGATAACAGCAGTTGGATTACCTATTGGTAATCCAACTTTATTTTATATTGAGAAAAACCGATAGTTATTCTATAGAGAAATTTTTTACAAATAGTGAGAGATATTCACTTTGGAGGCTTTTCCATGAAAGAATATACTGCCATTACGTTGCTAATATCCAGATAACACAACAAAAAACCACAATTCAAGATGTAGAAACAGGAGACAAATATAACGATACCTGTATTTCTGAAATAAAGATCTATTAAAAAAAATCCGTACATTTTTTCATAGAAATTGGAAATTCGCACTGAATCATTAGGTGATTTGTCAAAATCTAAAAATACAATGAATCATTCCGATTCTAATAATCAAATACTAGAAAAATTTCCTAAACCTAAAAAACCTATTGTTAGTGTTTCGCAAACAGGTTGTTTATTGCAAAATAAAAATACACAGATATGCAAAGAAAAAGTACATAAAAAAAGGGCTTGCCAGTTCCACAATTAACCTCTACCGTATTGTTTGAG
>NZ_JAWLCK010000106.1:0-9243 GCF_041687175.1 Lutispora sp. | reverse complement strand
TAAGGTTTTATCGAAGGATTTAGCACCAAAGAGGAATACATAAACTCTTGTAGCTCGCAGTACGAAGCAGGGCGGAGCGGGGATACCTTAGGCAACGCAACTAATATTAACACCCCATATCGATAATGCCTCTTTTAATATGATAGTACATCGCAAGAGCTGCACCATCTGCATCTCGTTTTTCAATGAAATCCGCAATAAGTCGATGGTTGGTTAGGGCGTTTTCAGAAGCTAATTTATGAGTGCCTGCATACACTGAGGTTTTTATAGCATCATTTACTGCAGCTTCAATGGAAGGAAGCATAAGCTGAATTACATCATTATGTGTAGCTTTTGCAATTGCAGCATGAAACTGTTTATCTGCTTCATTGTACGGCTTGCCTGCTAATATAAGCTCTGCAGTTTTCCGTTCCCAATGGATTATATTTTCTATCTCTTCATCACTTGCTCGCTCTACCACAAGGCGAACATTGGCAGGCTCTAATATCAAACGAACTTCGAACCAATTGTTTACTAATTTTTTTTTGTCTTCCAAGTAAGAAATGCCAAAGGGATCGTTATGCATACCTGGATTTGCTGTCACGAAAGTACCTCTTCCACGCTCTATCGTTAATATGCCATTTGCAACTAATATCTTGACAGCTTCACGGATCGTTGTACGACTCACCCCCAACTCTTCAGCAAGCTTATTTTCGTTAGGCAGCTTGTCATTTGGATTATATTTTTTTTCTAAGAATATCATATCACTTATTTGATTGGCAATAATCTGTGAAATTGGAATAAAACCGTTGGACATCATTTATCCTCCAATCTATAAAAGTAAATATATTATAAATAATGGAAAATATGTTATATTATAAAGACATTATACAACACAATTAAAGAAATGTCATCAAAATAATACAGAACAAAAAAACATAATACCACTAGTATAAATATTCAAAATATTGTTGACATGAAGCAGGCAAAGTAATAAAATCTAACTAAACATAATACAACTTTTGCCCAAAAAACATAAATTATAAAAGAAATTATCAAAATTTTTTATAGGACATCATACATCATATGTATATTTTATGCATAGACTTATTTAACAAGTTATAATAAAATTCGGTGGTATCGGTTGTTGCAGGCATGTTCTTTGCCGCCATCTCCGGGTCCGGAGCAGCTACTACAGCAGCTGTAGGTGCTACATTGATACCGGAGCTAAAGAAGCGTGGCTATAAGGAAGATTCATCCACTGCACTAATAGCCTCAGCAGGTTGTATAGGAGTTGTAATTCCGCCTTCTGTTCCTATGGTCTTGTATGCGGTTATCGCAGACCAGAGCGTGACCCAGCTTTTTAAAAACGGATTTCTGCCGGGTATTATGATGGGGGGCATTTTGGTGGCCATATCCCTCAGACAGGCATATAAATACAATTATCCCATGGGTACGCAGTTTTCCTGGAAGAATCTTTGGAGAACCTTTAAGGAAGCCATTTGGGGTTTGCTGATGCCTATGATTATCCTTGGAGGAATATTCTCTGGCTATTTCACACCTTCGGAGGCGGCAGCAGTCGCTGTTGTGTATTCAATGCTGGTATCCATGTTTTTGTATCGAGATCTTACACTCAAGGAAATTGGGAAAATAATGCTTGGCAGTGCCAAGACTTCTGCCATCATTATGATAATAATATCCTGCAGCGGAGTATTTGGCTGGGTGCTTGCAAACTGGAAGATACCTGAAGCAGTGGCACAGGGGATACTATCCATATCTACAAACAAGTTTGTAATATTATTCCTGATCTCTATAATAATATTGATAGCAGGTGTATTTATGGAGACTTCTTCGGCGGTCATATTGCTCACACCAGTATTTTTGCCATTGATGCGCACATTGGGAGTAAATTTGGTGCATTTTGGAATCATATTCACGGTTGGTATTTCAATTGGTATGGTTACTCCGCCTGTGGCGATAAATCTGTTTGTGGGTTCCAGTATAACGGGTATGCCCATTGAGAAGATAGCCAAAGCAGTACTTCCTTATCTATTTGGTTTGATTGCCGTGTTCTTGCTGTATATCTATTTGCCAATATTCATACCAGGATTAATTTTCTAACATATATAGCATATTTCTTTATAAAAAAACTCATGCAATCCGCAAATTGCATGAGTTTTTTTATTTAAACTTAGGCAAAATTCCTACATTCTGTGTTGCTTTTATTGTAACCGCTATTGTGGGGCCTAATATTACACCTATGGGACCCATTATTTTTGCTCCTGCATATATGGATATGAGGGATATGAGAGGATGAATGCCAAGCTGATGGCCTACAACCTTTGGTTCTATCATATATCTTACAACAACAATTATTAAATATAATATTAACAGGGAAATACCTAGTTTATACTTACCGATTATTATAGCTACAATAGCCCATGGCACATAAACGCTTCCAGTGCCCAGTACGGGTAATACATCTACTAACGATACCAATATGGAAATTGTTAACGCATATTTTACTCCAATAATGTTAAGTCCAATCAATGATTCCACAAATGTTATGCTTATCAATATCAATTGTGCTTTCAAAAAACCTACCAAAGATGTTAAAAGATTTTTTTTGAAGTTTATTAGCTTGCTTTTCCAGGCAGGAGTGAATTGCCTGAATATAAAATTCTCAATTTTATCAGAATCCTTAGTAAAGAAGAAGGCAGCTACTGAAGTAATAATAAAAATAATACCCAGTTTAGGTAATGCATAAAGCGTATTCACAGTATGTTTAGCAGTGCTAGTCAAAACTACTCCTAGCTTATCTAATAAGTTCTTTGCTGTCTCTATAGCATATGTAGTTACTTCTGGTGGAAGCTGTATATATATGCTCTGTGCTTCCTTAGATAGATCTGTAATAAACTTATAGATTGCATCTGAATAAAGAGGCAGTCTTGATGTAAGGTAAACAAGTTCTGATATACCTTTGCTTAAACCTAGTGTTAACAGAGCGAAAAAAACTCCGTATACAAGCAACATCGATATGGCCACTGATATACCTTTTCCAATTTTCATGGGATAAAAACTCTTTGCTATTGGTTTAATCAGAAAAGAAATTAAAATTGCAACTATAAAGGGGGATAGATACTGGAAAACTAATTTTAAACCAAATACTACTGCAAGAAATACCAATGCGTAGACAATAAGTTTTAGGAGAGTTGCCAGGGTTTTTAGTATATAGTGTGTATATCCATCTACTTCATTCTTCAAATATATTCACCTCTTTTTCTTTATAGCCACATCTTTTATTCTTATTCAAATTATATGCGAAAAATAATAAATATTCAATTTATATCTATCAAATCCTTTATTGCAGATAAAGATAAAGGTATAATAGAGCTAAGAATAAAGTGACTCGTGCTGCGTTGCCCTTAGTATTCCTATAGGGTCCTGGCACGTGACACGAGCTTAAAACGGGTTCCGAGTCACGGGTCCCGAGTCAATAAAAGAGTATTTATGAGGAGAAAAAAGATGCTATACAATGATATGCCTATACTAAAATCATTAAAACAATATGCAGATTCTAATATATTACCCTTTCATATGCCAGGACATAAAAGAGGCATGATTTTTCATAGATTAGGTTTGGAGCACCTTTTAGACGACATAATAGAGATGGATACCACTGAAGTGCCTGGTGTGGACAATTTACACAGTCCTGAAGGTGCCATTATGGAAGCACAGAATCTAGCAGCCAGGGCTTTTGGAGCTGATCATACATTTTTTCTTATTAACGGCACCACATCTGGCATATATGCTATGATATTAGCAGCTACAAATCCCGGAGACAAGATACTTATACCCAGGAATGCCCATAGATCTGCAGTGAGTGGAACAATATTGGGAAAGCTGCAGCCAGTATATATGATGCCGGAAATAGATCCTTATATGGAAATACCTATGGGTATCAAAGCTTCCACAGTTGAAAATGCATTGGAGCATCATCCTGATGCCAGGGCAGTGCTTATTACAAACCCCACATACCATGGTGTATGCTCTGATATAGAAGACATTGCCAGAGTTGTTCATGAGAGAGGGAAATTGCTTTTGGTTGATGAAGCCCATGGTTCTCATCTCTCATTTCATGCTCAGCTTCCACCATCAGCTATGGAGGCGGGAGCAGACATGGCAGCCCAAAGCACCCATAAGACTTTGCCATCTATGACAGGCAGCTCCATGCTTCATGTGAAAGAGGGAAAAGTTGATATAGACAAGCTGAAATTTTTCTTACAGTTGGTTCAGACCACAAGTCCTTCTCATGTGATGTTGGCCTCTCTAGATGTGGCCAGATATATTATGGAAAAACGTGGACATATGCTTCTTGAAGAATGCATAAAATACAGCAATAAGGTAAGAAATGAAATAAATGATAAATCATCTTTTTACTGTTTAGGAAGGGACAAGATAGGCAACTATGGTATACATGATATAGATCCTACAAGAATAACAATTTGCTTAAGGAGGGGAGGAATCAGTGGAGTTAAAGGGGAAGAAATATTAAGATCCAAGTATAATATTCAGATGGAGATGAGCGATGCTCATAATATTGTGGCCATAACCTCCGTGGCAGATGATGAAAAATCATATATGAGCCTTCTTAAGGCAGTATTGGATATGGAACAATGGAGCAATAATGAAGAAAGAACTCTTTATAGAGCAGAATTTCCTAATTCAGCACCTGTTTGTCCAATATCCCCTTATGAAGCTGTATACAGCCAGGCAGAATATATAGACATAGAAAAAAGCCCAGGACGCATATCTGCTGAAATGGCAGTGCCATATCCACCAGGCATACCGGTTTTAATGCCAGGAGAATATATTGAGAAGGATATCATTGATTACCTGAGACAGTGTATCAATTTAGGTATAAAGGTAAGCGGCATTTCTGATTATAGAATGGAGAAGATTAAAGTTATAAAATAAAAGGAGGTCCTATGTATGAAAATGAAATTGGTATTGGCAGTTGTTCAAGATGATGATTCGGGAGAATTGATTGAAAGATTGGTTAAAAATAAATATAGTGCAACCAAATTAGCTTCTACAGGAGGATTCCTGAAAGAAGGCAATACTACATTGATGGTGGGAGTTACTGCTGATAAGGTAGAAGATGTAATTAGCATAATAAAAGAAGTTTGCCAAAGTAGAAAACAAACCTTCACCACACCCATACCTCCAACAGGATCCGCCAGTGTTTTTATACCCTATCCCATTGATGTTATGGTAGGAGGAGCAACCATCTTCGTGCTGGACATTGATCATTTTGAAAAAGTATAGGAGAGCTTAGTGATAGATATGGACTTTAAAGATATAATAGGTCAGGAGGTTTTAATCCAAAGCCTTCAAAATTCAATAAAAGATGACATGGTTGCTAATGCTTACATATTCAATGGCCCTGCAGGATCAGGCAAGAAAACGGTTGCGGATATCTTTGCCAGAGCTATTAATTGCAGGGATGCAAATAATAAACCCTGCAACCTTTGTTCTTCATGCAAAAAAACAATAGCCAGGGCAAATCCGGATATAATATATATTAAGCCCACTGGAAACTCAATCAAGATTGATCAAATCAGAAAGCTGATATCAGATATTTCCAGGAAACCTTATGAGAATCCTCACAGAGTAATTATCGTTGAAAAAGCGGATAGTTTAACTTCCGATTCACAGGATGCATTTTTGAAAACCCTGGAGGAACCTGAGGGGAATAATGTATTCATATTGCTTACGGAAAACTATAATACCTTACTTCCCACTATAATATCCAGGTGTCAGGTATATAGTTTTCAAAGATTGAACCGGGAGAATATGAAAACTGTTTTGGCTGGATTAGGGTTTACACAACCTGAAGAAATTGAGATTGCAATAGAAAACTCCAATGGTATAATAGGAAGAGCAATAGAAATACTTAAGAATAGAGAACTTGAACCTAAAGGCAAAGCATATGAGGAACTTTTGCTTGAGCTTTTAAAAGAAAGCAGGGTAAAGGTATTGGATTGCAGCGAAAGTTTGTTGCACAGCAAAGATGATGGAGAAAAACTGTTAGGTTTTCTTCTTAGCTTTTTCAGGGATATACTTGTTCTAAAAGATATGAATGATAATGAATATATAATTAATAAGGCTATTGATACTTATATAAAGGAGAATTATGTTCATAACTTTAAGGAAGAAGACTTGTTTCAAATAATAGACTCTATAAAGCAGATTATGATTTCTATGGATTTTAACGTAAGTTATAAAAATTCTATAGACAGTTTGCTTTTAAGAATATTGGAGGTTAATAATGATAAAGGTAGTAGGAGTACGGTTTAAGAAGGCAGGGAAGATATACTATTTTGACCCTGACGGACTGGACATAAAAAAGGGCGATAATGTAATTGTAGAGACTATACGAGGTGTAGAATTTGGAAATGCTGTGGTTGGAATAAGAGAAGTTGGAGAGGAAGATATAGTAGCCCCGCTTAAAAAAGTGTTAAGAATTGCTACGCCAGAAGATTGTCTCAAATACGAAGAGAATAAGCAAAAAGAAGATGAAGCCTTTAAAATATGCCTTGAAAAGATAAAAAATCATGACCTGGGTATGAAGTTAATTGATGTTGAGTATACTTTTGATAATAATAAGATAATATTTTATTTCACAGCAGATGGCAGAGTGGATTTCAGAGAGCTTGTAAAAGATTTAGCAGCAGTATTTAAAACCAGGATAGAACTAAGGCAGATAGGAGTAAGAGATGAAGCCAAGATGCTTTCAGGGTTGGGTCCATGTGGAAGGACTCTTTGTTGTGCTACTTTTTTAGGAGAATTTGAGCCTGTATCCATAAAGATGGCAAAGGAGCAAAATCTATCCCTGAATCCTACTAAAATATCAGGGATATGTGGAAGGCTGATGTGCTGCTTGAAGTATGAGCAAGAAGCATATGAAGAAGTAAGAAAGTATCTTCCTAAAGTGGGAGCTCTGGTTGATACTGGTGAAGGCACTGGGGAGGTTATAGAATCCAGCGTTTTGTATGAAAGCGTAAAGGTAAAGATGGACTCTCCGGATAATAATATAAAAACCATAAAAGAATTTTCCATGTATGATGTTAAGGAGATAGTACCAGGTAAAGACATAGAACCAGAGATTGAAGTAGAGGATTTGGAAGAATTAGAGAGCCTGGAAGAATAATGATATTTTTATAACAATTTTATCTATTTGAAGGGTTTTCAATAACAAATTTTAGTGGTAAAATGGATAAAGAGATTTTAAGGAGGTGTCCAGTGATGGCATATAAAATAACAGATGCTTGCATTAGCTGTGGAGCTTGTGAGGCAGAATGCCCTGTTAGCTGCATAAGCGCAGGTGATGACAAATATGTTATAAATCCTGAGGAATGTATTGAATGCGGAGCTTGTGCAAATGTTTGCCCCGTTGATGCTCCTGTACAGGACTAATCTATAATAAAAAAAAGACCTGAGGGTCTTTTTTTTATAACATAAGACCAGCGACCAGAGACTTTATATCATGGAGGTAGCGCCTTGGAAGATCTTTTAAAACTAAATGAAACTTTAGATGATTTACAAAATGGATATTATATAATACAAAAAAAAGAAGGATTCCGATTTGGTGTAGATGCGGTTCTCCTTTCTGATTTTGCAGCCTTGAAGAAGACCGATAATGTTCTGGAAATGGGCACCGGTACAGGAATAATATCTATTTTGCTTCATGCCAAGAAAAATCCAAAAAAAATTACTGCCATAGAGATTCAAGAGGACATGGCTGAAATGGCACATCGAAGTATAATATATAATAAACTTGAGGATTATATAACCGTATTGCCTATGGATTTAAAGGATGCTCCTAAAAAATTGGGCAAGGGAGTATTTAATGCAGTTGTAACCAATCCTCCATATATGAAGTTGGGCTGTGGTATAATCAACCCTTCAGAAAAGCAGGCCATCTCAAGATTCGAAGTAGGCTGCAGCTTGGAGGATGTTCTGGACTCGTCCTATGAGGTACTAATGCCTGGTGGGAAGCTCTTTATGGTACATAGAGCAGATAGGCTTGTAGATATCATATTTAATATGAGGATGCGAAAGATTGAACCTAAGAGAATACGATTTGTTCATTCAAGCATAAACAAGAAACCTCACCTTCTGTTAATTGAAGGAATGAAAGGCGGCAGACCTGAACTTAAGTTCATGGAGCCTCTTTATATATATGATGAAAACGGAGACTATACCCAAGAAATACATAATATTTACGGGAGGATGAAATGATGGCTTCCTGTCTTTATATAGTTGGAACTCCCATAGGCAATCTGGAGGATATAACACTAAGGGGTATAAGGATACTTAAAGAAGTTGATATTATAGCTGCAGAGGATACCCGACAGACAGCAAAGCTATTGAATCATTATGATATTAAAAAACCTATGATAAGCTATCATGAACATAACAAAAAGACCAAGGGCGATGAAATCATAGGATTGATTTTCCAAGGGAAAAATGTGGCTTTGGTATCCGACGCAGGGATGCCTTGTGTGTCTGACCCGGGTGAAGATTTGGTCAGGCTCTGTGTGGAAAAAGGGATTGAGGTTATTCCTATCCCTGGACCTTCTGCTTCTTTAACAGCCCTGTCTATATCTGGCCTTCCAACATCTCGCTTCGTATTTGAAGGATTTTTACCAACCAAGGGGAAAGAAAGGAAAGAAAGGCTTGAAAGGTTAAGAAAAGAGAATAGAACCATCATATTATATGAGGCACCTCATCGACTTATGACTACTCTCAAGGACTTGAAAGAATATATGGGTAATGTCAATATAAGCATCTCGAGAGAACTGACAAAGAAATTCGAGGAAACCCTTAGAACCGATTTGGAAGGTGCAATAGAAGAATTTAGTAACAGAAACATAAGAGGTGAATTCGTACTAATACTGGAGGGGAAAAGCCCAGAAGCTATTAAGGAAGACGAAGAAAAGCATTGGAAGGATATCAGCATAAAGGATCATATAATAATGTACATGGACAAGGGACTTTCTAAGAAAGAGGCTGTAGCCTTGGTAGCCAAGGAAAGAGGTATTAGTAAAAAGGAAGTATATAATATTAGCATTGAAATTTAAGCATATATCAAATATAATTTTCATAAGGAGGGATAATTATGACATTTACTAAAGAAATGACAGTAGGTGAAATACTGCGAACCAATCCTAAAACTGCAGAAGTTTTCATGTCCTATGG